>CALBGF010000106.1 GCA_937893635.1 uncultured Mollicutes bacterium
TCTTTAAATATAAAAATATATCTTTAAATATAAAAATATATCTTTAAATATAAAAATATATCTTTAAATATAAAAATATATCTTTAAATATAAAATGATACCTGGCAAAAATATATCAGAAATCAAATTTTAATAAATAATAAATAATAAATTATTAAAAATAAAAATCAAATAAATTAAAAACTTGAAAAATAATTAAAAATATATTATAATAATAGTATCAAAAATAAATATAAAAGGAGTTAAAAATATGACTAAAAGAGAATTTTATGAAAGCATTATTAATGGAGAAACAATTACCGATGAAATGAAGGAGGCTGCTCAATCATTCATTACTGCAATGGATGCTACAAATGAGAAACGCAAATCAAAACCTTCAAAAACTTCAATCGAAAACCAACCACTTTTGGACAAGATTTCTAGTGAAATCCTTTCAAGTGAGTTAAAGACAGCAACAGATGTTTCAACAGTTCTTGGTGTATCAGTTCAAAAAGCAAGTGCACTCTTGAGAGCATTAGTTAATCAAGGCAAAGCTACTTCTGAAGACATTAAAGTTCCACAAAAAGGAACTCAAAAAGCTTATCGTTTGGCTGATTAATAATAAGTAAAAAATTGCGCTGACCACTTTAAAATTTTGAGAAATTTTTGAAAATCAAAATTTGTGAGTGGTTGGCGCGACAAATAAGAGTTGGATTTTGAATATTGTGCGAGCTTCCTACCTTATCTTGTTTTAGTAAATGACGGAGCTAATACTTAAAATCGCATATACAATGCGCCCGCGCCTTCAGAGTATATAATACGCATAATGCGCCTTGTCCAACTCAATACATATTATAAAGAATAAATTAATAATTAAAATAAAAATCATAACGCTTTAGTTATGATTTTTTTTATTTCAAAACTTATAAAACCTACTTAAATTAGCGTTAAATCATATAATTCTAGCTATTAATTATAGGTTTTGTGAAAAATTGTCCGAATCATACTTTTTGATGAACGTTCTATCGTCTAAAATATGCGGCCCGTCATCTCGGGAAGTTACGAATCGACGATCCAAAAAGTGTGTTTTTTTAATAAGTAAAATTGTTTAATATTAATTACATAAATTTGAGGTTTTTGTAAAAATAAAAATTGCGCCCGTTGATTAATGTGGGACGCAATCTTGAATAGGGAAATACTTAGATGACGGCGCGCTAGTCTTCTAGTTTTTCTCTTTCTTTTTTTCTGGCTTCTTTTTCCTCTCTTAATTTAGCATCGCGCGCAAGCTTCTTTTGTTTTAAGAGTTCTTTTTTGGCAGCTTTTTCTTCTTTTTCTTTGGCATAGATTTCGTATGATTTAGCTTCATTATATCCGTCATAGCCTTCTTTGTCTGCTCTGCTTCCAGTAGGTACTTTAATAATAAAATTAACATAAGCATCATTGCCTTCAATGTCTACTACTGGAATACTTAATTCAGCATTACCTACACGTAGTACATCTTCGCCAGTTTCTTTTAAAAGAGTTGCAATTAAGTCGGTATATTTTTTTCTTAATTCAATACTTGTATTTGCCATATTAAAATTCTCCTTATATTTTTATTTTTTACAATTATATTATAACATAAATTTTTAAAAAAGTCAATACTTTTGTCCAAAAAAATTTTTAAAAAATTTTAATAAAAAATATTGACAAAGGTTTTTTGCGCGCAGCTGCTATTGTTTTTCCAGCTGCCAGTTGTAGATCTGCGCGATCGCAGCTGTAGCTCATTCAGTAGCTCGTTTGTAGCTGGTACGAGATTCGTAGCTGCTAGGACATAATCTCGTGGTAGGGCGTGAATCTCGTCTATAAGTGTAATGAGTGGCGAGTATGTACGGACAGAGGTGTGATGTTCCCGTCTGGGAAAGTAGACGGGATTGAAAAAAATCAGACGGGAATAAAAAAAAGAATAGACTATTGTCTATTCTCTTTCATTAATCTTTTTTGCTCTCGCATTTTTTCATCTCGTTTTTTCTTTTCTTCTTTTTCTTTTTTCTTCTTCTCTTCTTTTTCTTTTTTTTCTTGAATTTTCATTTCATAAGATTTTGCTTCATTGTAACCATCATAAACATCTCCATCTCTTGAACCTGATGGAATTACAAAAGTAATTTTTAAAAACTCATCATCTCCGTTTTCGTTGACACAAGGGAGGGCGATTTCATTTGAGTTAGTAACCAATACCTCCTCGCCATTGTCAATGAGTTTTTGCTTGATTAAATCAATATACTTTTGTCGCATATTATCATTTGCTATTTTTTTTGTTGCCATATTTTTTATCTCCTTTATTAAATTTACAATGATAGTATAACATATTTATCATTAAATGTCAATACTATTTTAAAAATATTTTTAGAAAAAAATTTTTAGACGGGAATACTCCCGTCTATAATTAGACGGGAATATTATAAAATAAAAAGGGCTATAATTATATAACCCTTTTTTATTAATTAATTTGCGAGTTTGTATTGTTTTACTTTTGATTTGCCTGACTTAACATCCGTAGAAGTTACATTGCCACTTTTAACGAGTTGTTGAAGTAAAGCACTCGCTTTACTGGTTGACACTTTTAACTCAACGCCAATCTCGCTTGCTTTAAAATCGCCGTTAGCGAGAAGAGTTAAAATTTTGATTTTAAGTTCCTCATTTGCTTTTTGGTCTTTTGAGAGTGTAGTTTTTCGTTTTTCATTTTTAGCATCGAGTTTGTTTATTTCTTTTTGAGCAAACTCTTGAAGTTCTACATCCCCTAATTCAATTACTTTTGTTAAAAATTCTCTCATTGTCATATTTTTTATTCCCCTTTATATTTATTTTTATAAGTTATCTCTTTAACTTACAAATATAGTATACTATATATTTATTAATATGTCAATAGTTTTTTAAAAATATTTTTTCTTTTTAGAAAAATTTTTAGACAGGAAGTTCCTGTCTAAAATAGACGGGAATTCAATGGCAATACTCCCTTCTAAAATAAAAGAAAAATGAGTTATATTTCTATAACTCATTTAAATCTAGTAATACTTGTAATATAGTTGCTTCAATTTTGCTATCCTCGAGGGCAGTGTGTTCTTCAATGTAGTTAGGGTTATTTGTTATATAACCATATACTACCTCGGCACTCTTTTTTAGATTGCCTTTTTCAGTAATGAAATTGTTTGCTTTACAATATTCATAATATTCTTTTGTATTAATTAAAATATTTAGCAAGTCCATAATGTCAACTACTTTAACTTTATTTAAAGGGTTAATATTTTTAAAGGTATTTACCATTAATTGAAAAGCCCCTACATCATAACTACTATTATAAGCATAAGCCTCTTTTACTTGATAATTTTTAATATCTCTAATCATTTGTTGACAGGCTATACCCCAATATTTTTTATGGGTCGTGCGACCTTTCATTTTTGAGGTGTAAAGTGGTCTTTTTTTTGAATAATAAGCAGTTGCCATAGCAATAGCATTATCATATACCTGCTTAATAGTGAAATCTCGTTCTACTAAAATTTTTCCCTCCTCGTTCATAATTACATAACCTAAATTATATACATATCTATTATTTAAGTCTAATGCCTCCGTATCAAATACTAATTTGTTCATTTTTTTATCTCCTTGAATTTTTATTTTTGTTATTCATTTAACAAGGTTATTATATCATATTATAATGCCAATGTCAATACTTTTTTAAAAATAAATTAAAAAAAATTTTTCTATTGTCGTTGTAGACGGGAATGCCCGTCTATTATCAGACAGGAATAAAAGGACGCAGACGGGAATAACTATAAATAAAAAGAGGGTTATAAAATTATAACCCTCTTTTAACTATTCATCGATAGTATCATCTTCAATACTATCATCGGCAACACTATCATCAGCAGTCTTTACAATTTCATAGCCTTTAACTTTTGATTTGCCTGATTTAACTTCACTAGATATAACCTTGCCCTCCACTTCAAGTTGTCTTAACAATGCACTAGCCTTGTTTGTAGATATTTCAAACCTAGCACCTACTTCACTAGCCTTTCTTTGACCAACATTTGCCAACAATTCTAAAATTTGAGTTTTGAGTTCAGCATTAGCCTTTTGGTCTTTTGTGAGAGTTGTTTTTCTCTTTTCATTTTTCTTGTCAAGTTTTGCAATTTGAGCCTCAGCATAGGTAGTGAGGTCATCATCTCCCAATTCAACTACCTTTTCTAAAAATTCTCTCATAGTCATTTCCATTATATTTTATCTCCTTTTTTATTATTTTTAGTAAATAAGAGTTGACTTATCTCTCTCATTTACAAACATATTATACCATATATAAAAGATAAAGTCAATAGATTTTTAAAAATATTTTAAAAAATTTTTTAATCTAATGTGTTATCTCTTTATTTGGTATACTACTATTATACTATTAAATAGTTTAAAAGTCAATAGATTTTTTAAAATAAAAAAATAAAAATATTTTTAAAAATCTATTGACAAATAGTAAAAAATATGTTATAATAAAAGGGGAAGCCGTGCCGTAAAAATTTTTACCAGACAGGAAGTCGTGCCGTGTGAATTTTTAGCAGACGGGAATTGTCGTTATCCCGCCTACTTTTCAGACGGGAATAAAAAAGAAGATTATTCATCTTCTTCTTCAATTTTTATTTTTATAATTTTTTCATTTTCTTTTTCTTGTAATAAATTTATTGTATCTTTAATATTATATAAATGATACAAAAATTGTTCCATTGTCCAACCTTTATATATCATATTATATATCATTTGTAATTTTTGGTTCTTACTAAAACTATAAGTTTTTATCATAGTTTTATTACTAAAAGTAAAAGTAAATTTATTTTTCATCTTCCCCTCCACTTTTAATATATTTCATTAAAAACCAAAATATGGCAACTAAATTTGTCGCACCGACCACTTGACAAATAATACTTAAAATATTATACATTTTATTTCCTCCTTTACTTTATATTAATATTATATATCATATTTTCCTTTTTGTCAATAGTTTTTTAAAAATAAATAAAAATATTTTTGTAGACAGGAACAATATTGATACCCGTCTCATACAGACGGGATACGAGATGACGGCATTTCCCCGTCTGAATCAAAAAAATAAAAAAGAGTTATAAAATTATAACTCTTTTAATGTATTTAAATAATTTTGATATTGATATTTAAAATTTAAAGCACTCTCATCTTGTACATAATTATTATATTTGGCCAAATATTGTTGAATATGATAGTCATTATCAATTTCACAAGTAATGTAACTATTATTAATTTCTTCTTTTTTTCTAATAAATACTACATTTGTTTTTTTATTTGCCACTCGTTCCATATAACAACTAAATACGCAATTATGTTGATTGATTGCCTCTTCTTTATATTGGTCAATAGTGTTAGGTATAATTACAATATAATCATTATTTTCAAATTTTAATTTACTATTATAATCTTTTAATTTATTTTGTAAAATTTCATTTTCTTTTGCTTGATATTCTTTTTGAACAGTTATATATTGTTCACAAAAACTTTTCCCTTTTTCTTTTAAAGGTCTATTGAGGTCTTTACACCAACCTAAAAAATTTTCAACATAACTACCTATATAATTTCCCATATCGGCTAATGCTTGTAACTCATACATATAATAAATTAAATCTTTATTTTTAATTATTCCTTTTATAATAGCGGTGTTAGTTATTGTAGGTGGTATATTTATTTTTTTTGCCATTAATAATAATTGTGATTGACAAGCAAAATTATCATCTAAATCAATATGATTATAATTATTTTTTTCTTTAAAATTGTTTAGAACATAAATAATTTCTTTTGTTGGCAATTTTAAAAACTCTATTATTCCATCTACTTTACCCCATTGTGAAAAATAGATAGACATATCAGTTGCCTCAACTATACTCTCAATTTTATTAAAATTTAATTTCTCTTCAATATTACTAGTAAAATTTAAAAATGATTTTAAAGTTCGCATAAGTTTATTTTCATAAAAATCATTGTTTTTAAAACAGGTCGGAGGTGTTTTTAATATGGTGCCTCTTAACCCTAAAAATGTTTGATTATCACAATCAAAAGTATAAATTTTATTTTCGTTTTCTCCAAAACGAATAAATTGTTTTTCTTTTTTATAATACATAATTTCCTCCTACACTTAAAAGTGTTTTTCTTTATTTTTAACAAGTTTATTATAACATATAACATTTTAATTGTCAATAGATTTTATAAAATAAATTAAAATTTTTAAAAATATTTTTGACCTTGTAGACGGGATAACGACACTATTCCTGTCTACTTTATAGACGGGTGGACGCCAGCAGACGGGAGTATTATATAATAAAAAAGAGTTATATTTCTATAACTCTTTTAAAATTAGGATTTCATAATATTTTTTAAATCTTCAAGTGCTTTTTGTAGCATAGTTGCCATTTTAATATCTTTTTCATATTCTTTACAATGACTACAATCTCTATCGCAACAATCACAATCCTCGCACTCTAAATCTTCATCATCATTTTCTTCTTCATAATCTTCTTCAACTTCATAATCTTCATCTTCGACCATATCATCTAAAAAGTTTTCATTTTTAGCAGGTTCAAAGTGAATAACAGGTGTGCCGTGAATAACCTCAATAATTACTTTATCTCCCTCGTTCATACCTACTGGTGTAATACCCTCTAAAATTTTGTTAAGTTCCATATTTTTATCTCCTTTTACTTTTATTTTTATTTTTTGTAAAGTATTGAACTTGTTTTACTTTACATTTATATTATATCATAAACAAATTTGTTTGTCAATAGATTTTTAAAAGTTTTTTAATTTTTTATTTTTAATTACTATTGTTATCTCATTTATGATAATATTAGTATATCACATAATGTTTTAATTGTCAATAGATTTTTAAAAATAAATTAAAAAATTTTTATTTCTATAATTAATTTATTTATGATACTATTATTATAATACTTTTATAAATAAAAGTCAATACTTTTTTAAAAATAATTAAAAATTTTTTTGTAGACGGGAATTGATGATGACACCCGTCTAATAACAGACGGGAATAAAAGTATCTAGACTAAAAATAAAAAAGAGTTATAAATTTATAACTCTTTTAATTCAAAGTTAAGTATTTTACATTTTTCTTCCGTAGGTACAAAAGTTACAAAACCAGTTATAATATTTATTACTAGTGTTTTATCAAAATCATTATCTAATTCCATAAAAGGTTCTTCACAACCATCAAAATCGCCAACCATCCAATAATTATTATCATCTTCATCCATACTTTCAAGAGCAACTATCGTTCCCTCTATAAGTTTACCTACAATACTATTAAATTTATTTGTTTTTTCTTTTTTATTAATTTTCATATATTTATCTCCTTTACTTTTAATACATTAATTATACTATATTTCTATTGATTTGTCAATAGATTTTTAAAAATAAAATAAAAAATTTTTAGTATTATTACAGACGGGATGACGGCACTTTATTACAGACGGGAACTTTATAATAATAAAAAAAGAGTTATAAGACTATAACTCTTTTACTTCTAGATTGACTACTCTATATTTTTTATATGGTGCGACAAAATTAGTATAACCTGTTATAAGATTAGTTACCATTATATAATCTTTTCCTACATCGCTTTGCAATGTACTGGTGCAAGTAAGAATTTCATATGGGTCATAATCATTTACCATATAATAATTATCATCATCTTCGTGTATATCTTCAAAAGCCACTACTATTCCTGCATCTACATCACTTATTCTTTTATTATATTCATATTCTTTTTTCTTAATTTCCATTTTTACCTCTTTTAAAATTATTTTTTACAACTTATCTAAATGGAGTTATCAACCGTGCTTTTGTTTATAGCCTTTAAGTTCGGCATATTTGGTGCTACTAGCAGGTCTTGAACCCGCCAAAAAGTTGCCGTTCAACTAGTAGCAAGGAGGAGTTAAGTAACGGTTAATCTCTTTACCTAACAATAATATTATACATCAATAATTTATAATTGTCAATAGTTTTTTAAAATAAATTAAAAAAATTTTTTCTTAAAGATAAAAATATTTGCAACTATTTTTATCTTTAAGACATAGTTTAGGTTGGTAAGACCTATATATCTAATTTTGATTATTCATCACGACTTTTTACCGCCATCGCACCCTACCCTGCGGTTATTGTGGTTATTAGATATATTGTAAATTTCTCTATGTTTTATTTACAATTATATTATAACATATAATTATATGTTTGTCAATAGATTTTAAAAATATTTTAAAAATTTTTAATTAAATATTTTTAACTCTTTACTTAACAATAATATTATACATCAATTAAATATGTTTGTCAACATATTTTTAAATAAATTTAAAAAAATTTTTCGTCCAGACGGGAATAACACTCTTCCCGTCTACTATCAGACAGGAACAACAATGATTTCCCGTCTGTTATAATAAAAAGAGTTATATTTCTATAACTCTTTATACATTTGCTTTTGTAGATATAAGGTTTTTCCCATTTCTTTCCACTCTTCTATCGTACGCCACTCCATACCTCTACAAAAGTAGATTTTATTATATTTTTCTTCTCTACGGATACCCCAATATCTTATAAGATATACCTCAGTTATATTGCCGTTTTCATCTAGTTCAACGGCTGTTTGTAGGTGGTGTTTCTTGCCCCATCTCCAATCTACTTTACCTATTTTATAATATCTTGTCCATACACTCTTACAATTTATAATAACCATTTTTTATTTTCCTCCTTGATTATACTTATATTATACAACATTAAAATTTTATTGTCAAATAATTTTAATGCTTTTTAAAAATTTTTTATTCCCCGTCTAATTAATTGTATATATCTTTAAAGATATATACAATCATTGTTAGCCCAATCATAAATAGATATTTGCTTTAACTTTTTACCAAATTTTATAGCCTCAAGACTATCTTTTATATTGATTGATATATCAATATAAATAGTGTTGTCATTATCAACCCATATACCAATGTAGCCCTCAATTTTATTAATCAAACTTTTTACTAATTTTAAAGCCTCCTCAGGTTGTTTAGTCGTAAACATATCTTGTTTACTAACTTGATAGCCTGTTTTAAAATAACAAGGGTAGCCCTTACTACTTAAAGTAACTCCTCCCTTTAAAATTTTATTAAAAATGATTTTGTCCTGTCTAGTCATTTTTGTTATCCTCCTTTACTTTATACTTATATTATACACTATTAAAATATAAAAGTCAATAGATTTTTAAAAGTTTTTTAAAAATTTTTTAAATTCAAAATTAGTAGACGGGAACTATCACCATATTAGTAGACGGGAATAATATTACTAGACGGGAATTTATTAAAACAAAAACAACCTTTTGACAAGGTTGTATTTGCTCATCTATATATTGCTTAAAAGTAACTAAATAATTTTAAAAAATTCTTGCCACTTAATATAAGCCACTTGTTCGGCATTTTTAGGATTTACGCCCATATTTACTAAAATATTAATTGTCCTAGCAATAGCAACTTCACTAGCCTCTTTTGTAGTGGCATATTTGCCTATTGTAATATTACATTTACTAACAAGTGTAACACCATACCTCTTAATATATATAGCCCTCTCATTTTGTTCTTTTGCTTTATTAATAATATTATATATATCTAATTTTAACGCCATATTTTTAACCCCTTAATTATTTTTGAGTGGTTGTTAGGTTATAAACCTAACAACTCACTTAACTCATCAAGTCTGTTAGCATTAGCAAAACTTTTTGTGCTAACGTGGTTACTACCACTTAATACTAACTCTTTTGTAGCAACTAAATAAGCACCTGTAATACCAATTAAAATTGTATATTTGCAAGCCTTTTTATTTGTTAAAACACTAGCATTAGCATAGGTTGTAGCAAATTTTATCTCATAAGACAACCTGCTTAACTCACAAATTTTATGATTGACTTTAATATCTTTTACGCCTTTTTGCGACTTGCTAACCTCATTAACTTTATTGATTAAGTGCTTAACTATACACTCTACCAATGACCCTCTATTTGGCAAGCCTCCACGACCCTCCTCAAATGTTGCGACAAAATCAACGTTTACTTTTTGTAGCATTTTTAAAATTGCTACATCAGTTTTGTAACGGTCGTTTTTTGGCAAAAATCTAGCACTCATTGCCTCCTCCTCAAAAATCTCAATTAATTGTTTTTTGTTGTATGTTTTCATACTATCCTCCTCGCACCCATCGTAGACAGGCAAAAAAATTTTTTTCGTTCAAAACTTAACCTTTGAACACTATTATAATATCACATAATAGTTTTGTTGTCAATAAAATTTTAAAACTTTTTTTAATTTTTTAAAAAATTTTTTAAATGGTGGGGGGGGGGGAAGTGTTTATTCGTTTTTATAAAATGCACCAGTCCAAAATTTGCGGGGCTGGTAACAAAATTATCTGAATTAAAAAATAAAAAATTACAAAATTATCTGAATTAAAACAAAAATTTGATTTTTTCCCAAATTTATGATATAATAAATTTAATAATAAAGGAGGATTTTAATTAATGACTAATAGATTACAACTAGATTTTAATTTACAATTTTTAGATGAGCGAGCAGACTTCGTTCGTAATTATCTTCAAGACCCAATTTTTTTAGATAAAAAACCCACACTTGCTGAACTCGACACCATATCTAACTATATACTTTGGGGCAAAGATCGCAAAACCGGACTCACCCTCGCGCAAACTAAAGAAATCCAACTTTCTTCAAAAAGCGGGGATTGGGATAAAACCAAAAAAGTAGAATCGCTCGATGCCCTTTTAGAATCTCCGATTTTTTCTGAGAATCAATTGCGCGGTTCAACCGATCCAATTTTAAAGGTGACTAGACGCAAGCTTTCACGCGATCATATTAAGCAATCTTGTCCTGAATATATGCGCCCAGTCTTCGAGCAATTATTTGATAGAATTGACCAATTAGATTGTAAGATTTGTGTTTATGAATTAGAAAAGGGAAAGCGCAAAGAAATGCGCGAGTCTCTTTTGACAAAATTTGCGCCAGAACAAATAGAGCAATTTAAAGAAGAAGTGCGCGAATGGTCACAACTCGTATATTTAAAGAAAAGACACGAGCTCATAGAAATGCGCCGAGAACAATATGCTCTTAAGGATAATTTTAGCACAACAATACAAAATAAAGCAGATTTAAGTTTTAGGAGAAAAGAAGATAATTTTGACTTTGCGGCTGGCATTAGAATTGCGCCACTAGGAATTAAAAATGACCAAGCTTTTTCGGAATTAGTATTTAGGGATTTTAAGAAGATAAATCCGTGGGAATATACGGAAGAAGAACTAAGAGTTATTTCTGAAGGACTTTGGAGAGAAGAAGAAGAAATTTTGACTATTGATTTGACTAATGTACAACACTTGTATATGATTTTAGGAGAATATAAGGAAATGCGCGATGCCTCTTTAGAAAAGGAAGTCTGGAATAATAATACTAAAATGCTTTTGGATACAGTTGATTATTATATTGCGCAGGCCGATCTTGCGCCTTTACAGAGAGAAGTTTTGGATTATAAGTTGAAGAAAGATAAGAATTTTGATATATGCGGCCGCATTAATAAAAAATGGGGTAAGAATTATACACCTAATTATATTTCTACTATTTTTACTCAAAGAATTATTCCTAAGATTGCGGCGGCTGCTCAACAGCACTATCAAAGAATTAGTAACATCTTTTTTGAAGAAGAATTTAAAACTTGTTCTTGCTGTGGCCTTGTTAAATTGCGCACTCCAGAATTTTTTATGAGAAAACAAAAATCAATTGATGGATTAAATCCACGCTGTAAAGAGTGCGAAAAAGAAAAAAGAAATAAAAAGAAAATTCTTATAAAGGAGGAATAGATATTGGAAAAAGATAAAAAAATAATACAATTTTTAGAAAGTGTTAATAAATTAAAACCAGAAAAGATAATTGGATTGGCTAAAGTTTTGGGCGTTAAGGTTTTAACAGAACAAGTTGACCCAACTACTAAAAAAGCTATTGCGCGCGATGGTGAAGATATATTAATTGATATGTTAGCGGCCTTCTATGATTTAGATCGTAATTCGCGTCGTTGGCTTTTAAAGTTTGTTAACAAGGAGTTATAATATGGCTTTAAATCCGAATATTAAAAATAAATCAGCCTTTATGCTTAAGACTTGTTCAAAATGTGGACAATCTTTTGGATCTGAAGGTTTTGCTCCTACTAAATCTTTATTTTATGGTGACAAAGTATTACCTATTTGTAATGATTGTATTGATAAAATTATAAATGATAAAAAAGGTGATTGGGCGGTAGTTGACAAAGTTTGTCAAATGGCTGATGTACCTTTTATCCCAGTACGCTGGCAAGAAGTTTATTCAGTTAATCCAGTAGGCGCCTTCTATAGATATGCTTCTATTTTTTTAGACAGTCAATATAACGATCTTGGCTGGGATGATTATTATCAAGAATTTTTAAAATTAAAAGAAGCAAAAATGATTGAAACAGAATTACCTGGTCTAAGAGAAGAAAGATTAGAAAAGTTAAAACAAAAATGGGGAGCTAATTATGATGAAGAGGCTTTACAATATTTAGAGAATTTATTTAATGGTCTATTAGCTACTCAAAATATTAATGGTTCTTTACAAATTGACCAAGCGAAGAAACTATGTAAAATGTCCTATGAAATTGATTTAAGAATTAATGAAGGAACTGAATTTGATAAACTTTTGAAATCATATGATACTCTTGTAAAAGCCGCAGACTTAACTCCTAAAAATGTTAAGAATGTAAATGATTTTGATAGTTTTGGTGAAGCTGTTAAATGGCTTGAAAAGAATGGCTGGAAAAATAAGTTTTATGATAAGGTTACTCGTGATATTGTAGATGAGTCTATGAAAAACTTTGAAAACTTTAATCAAAGACTTTATATTAATGAAAGTAATATTGGCGAAGAAATACAAAGAAGAATAGAGGCATTAAAATCTACACAAGAAACTGAATCTTATTATGATACCAATAAAGAATATGATTTAGACGAATATAACCAAGATGGCTATGAGAGATTAATTAATATTGATGATGAATTTGAAAGTGATTTAGAAGAAGGTGAAGAAGATGACCAATAAGAAATCGCTATTTAAAGAAATTAGAGAAAATATTGAATCAGAATTAAATCGTGGTTACAGGGATGGTATTGAAATAGAAAAAGGTGTAGTAGTCAATGAAGATTATCTAAAGAAGAATAAAAAACAATTAGGACATATGTTTAGTATTTTTTCTGCTTATCCAGATGTTTTTTTAGATTTTATTACACCAGTTAATTCTAATTTTACTTTATTCTTTTATCAAAGAATCGTTTTAAGAGCAATTATGAGATATAGGGATATATTCATCACTGCGCCTCGTGCCTTTTCTAAAACGTTCATAACTATACTTGGATTGTTCTTACAATGTATATTTATGCCTGGAACGAAACGATTCATTTGCGCACCTAATAAAAACCAATCCGCGCAAATTGCTCGTGAAAAAATGATAGAGATTTATGACCGCTGGCCTCTTTTAAAAAGAGAAGTCTTGGGCGGTGAAGTTAGTGATTTACCTGGAAGTTTTGGTAAAGATTATGTCTCTATTAAATTTCGTAATGGCTCTGTGTTCGATGTTGTCGGCGCCCTCGATTCGACTCGTGGCGGACGTAGACACGGTGGTCTTATCGATGAGGTGAGAGACCACGAAGAAGAACCAATTAATAATGTCGTATTGCCGCTTATGAATGTATCTAGAAGATTGCCAGACAATACAGTTAATGAAAATGAACCAAACCAAGAAAGAATATTTATGACATCTGCCGGTGTCAAAACTTCTTTTGCTTATGATTTGTTATTAGATATTTTTGAAGATTCTATTATTCATCCAGAATCAAGCTTCTGTTTAGGTTGTGATTATCGAGTACCTTTATTACATGGACTATTAGATAAAACTTATATAAATAAATTAAAAACTTCTCCTTCATTTTCAGAAACTAGTTTCTCGGCAGAATATTTGAGTATTTGGAGTGGTAGCTCAAGTGATTCTTGGTTTAATTTTGATAAAATGCAAAAATATAGGAAAATTAAAAATCCAGAAAATCACGCAAAATACGAATCCAATAGTCATTTATTCTACTTAATATCAGTGGATGTAGGAAGATTAAATGACCAAACAGTAGCCACTATTTTTAGAGTTAACATCTCTGAAGAAGGCAGATATTATGCTACTGTGGTTAATTTAAAAGTTTTAGCTCGTCAAGCAGAAACAAAAACTTTTACTCAACAAGCAATAGATATTAAAAAATTAATATTCGCTTTTAATCCTATTGAGGTGGTAATAGATACTAACGGACTCGGTATTGGTTTAGCCGATGAAATGATAAAACCGCAATATGACAATGAAGGAAATTATTACCCACCTTTTGGATTTGTAAATGATGAAAGATATTTCTTAATACAGCCAAAAGATTGCCAAAAAGTCTTATACAGTCTTAAAGCCAATGGACAAATTAATTCCAAAATACACGGAAATGCTTTTTCTAGACTAAACGGCGGTATGGTAAGATTTTTAATCAAAGAGCAAGAAGCTAAAACTGCTTTATTGTCCACTAAAAAAGGTCAAAAAATGAGTACTCTACAAAAAGTAGAAAGAATTATGCCTCATGAAATGACCACAAGACTATTTGAAGAGATGGCAAATTTACGAATTAAAAGAACTGGGGTTAGTACCGATATAGTTTTGGAACAAATAAATCCGCGCTTTCCTAAAGATAAATATTCTTCTTTTGCTTATGGCCTTTGGAGAATTAAAGAAAGGGAAGAAGAAGCTAATTCAAAAAAACGAAGACGTGAAAGCCTTAGTGGACACAGTCGTAAACTTACATTTTTTAACTAACAGGAGGAAAATTAATGGATGTAGAGAAAACCTCAAAAAGAGATTTTGCCGTTCTATTTTCAAAGTCTAATGATAAGATGCTTAGTACTAACAATACTAGTGATTCAAATTCAAGATATACGCCTTGGTATGATATTTATTCAAAAATTAAATATTATGATAAAAACACCATTGCTGATATAATTGAAAATGGCTCTCTTGATCAAAAACGCAAATTATCACGCTATTATTTTAATCGTAATGGCTATTATAGACAAATTTTAATATATTATAGCACTTTATTAAAATATGACGGCATACTCATTCCTAATTGTCAGAATGGGGCAAATCTCTCCAATCAAACCGTTTATAAAAAATATTTAGATGCTTTAGATTATATTAATAATTTGAATCTACCTATTAGCTGTTCAAATTTTGCTTTGCGCGCTTTGATCGATGGAACTTATTATGGAGTTAGAACTGATAATCAAGACAAAACTAAAATAAGCATCTTAGACCTCCCTGCTCAAAAATGCCGTTCTAGATTTAAAGACACAAACGGCAATGATATCATTGAATTTGATTTAACATATTTTCAATCGATTACTGACCCAGTTTCAAGAGAAGCGGCCCTTTCTGCTTTTCCAGAATTTGTTATTAAAGCTTATAATAAATTTAGTAAGGGCAAGTTAAAAAGTAATTGGATAATTATTCCTACTGATATTGGAGTATGTTTTCCTTTTTTGGATGAACAACCTTTATTCTTAAGTTTAATACCAAAAACTATTGAATACGAAGAAGCTGTTAAATTGAATAATGATAAAGTAGCAGAAAGTATCAAAAGAATTATTGTACAAAAAATTCAACACTTAGCCGACGGTCGTCTAGTTTTTGAACCTGAAGAAGCAGAAGAAATGCATAATGGGGCTGTTGGTATGCTTAGTGGCGAAAAAAATGTCAGTGTACTGACTACCTACGCTGATGTAGATAGTATAAATCCAGCCACTAATACCAATACTCAAGACGATTATATTAACAGAGCAGAACAAGATATATATGCTCAAGCTGGTGTTTCTGGACAAATATTTGCTTCTTCTACTACTACTGGCTTGAAAGCGTCATTGAATAAAGATTTATCATTAATGATGTATCTAGCAAATAAATTTAGTAATTTTGTTACCAATGCTATAAATAAAGTTTTTGGTAACAAAAAATTAAGTTTTAAATATAAAATTTTACCTACTACTTATAATAATACCGATGACTATATTAATACTACCTTGAAATTAAGTAATAATGGTTATAGTTTCTTAATACCTAGTATCGCAGCCGGTGTTAATCAAATAGATTTAATGAATATTAAAACTTTAGAAAATGAAATACTTAAACTTAATGAAAAATTAATTCCTTTACAAACTTCATATACCCAAACGGGAAATACGGCAACTAAGGAATCAGAAGGCGGCAGACCACAGGCAAAAGAAGAAGATAAAACAGAACAGACAATAATTAGACAAACGGAAATAGATAAAGATGGAGGAGTAAATGGAAACTAATCTTAATACTTTTTCTGTATCTTTATTTGGAAAATTAGAAAGATATAACGAAGTTATATCTAAATGTAGATGTAGAATTTTTTATAAAGGGAAAAATCGCAATGGAACTTATATTACTGATGAATTTGCCGACTCTTTACTAAAAACTATACAATATACCCCAATTAAAGGTATTTATAATGAACAAGAAGAGGACTATACTGATCACGGAGTCAGAAGAAGCGAAGGGCGCATTTATGGAGTAGTTCCAGAAAATCCTAATCTTAGTTGGGAAAAACACTTAGATGATGATGGAATAGAAAGAGAATATGCCACAGTTGATGCTTTAATATATACTGGTTTATATAGAGAGGCAAATGAAATTTTAGATAAGTCACAATCTATGGAAATCTATCGACCTTCTATAAAAGGTAGATGGGAAACTATAGATGGAAAAGAATATTTTGTTTATGAAAGTGGTTGCTTCTTGGGCCTACAAATTTTAGGCGACGAAACAGAGCCTTGTTTTGAAGGCGCGGCCTTTTATTCATTATTTAATAAATTAAAAGATGTTACTGAAGCCCTAATTCAGTATCAAGAAAATTATTCTCTTAAAGAGAAAGAAGGAGAACAAAAAATGACAAAAGTTATTTTTCAATTATCTGATAGTCAAAAAGAACAAAAACTTTTTGAATTATTAAATCCAGTCAATGAAGAAGGCGAAGTTGTTTTTAATACTTCTATTGTTGAAGTTTATGAAAAATATGCTTTAGTTTATAATTATGATTCTAATAGTTATGAAAGAGTTTATTATTCTAAAAATGAAGAAACTGATACTGTAGAAATTGTTTCAAAAGAACCTTGCTTTGTTATTGATGTAAATGAAGAAGAAAAAAGAGTATTATCTTTAGTTAAAAAAGCTAATAATGATACTTATGAAAACCTAGATGTGATTTTTGAAGAAAATGAAAATTTAAAAAATGAAAATTCTGAAAAAAATCTCAAAATTGAAGAGTTAAATAACTCAATTTCTACTTTAAATATAGATAAGGGAAAAGTCCAATTTGAATTAGATGCTGTTAATACTGAACTTAATAATGTTAAAAATGAATATTCAACATCATTAGCTCAAGTAGAAACTTTAATTAATGAAAAAAATGAACTTGAAACTTATAAGAAAAATGTTGAGGATACAAACAAAAAAGCTGTTATTGCTAGTTATTCTGATTCTATTTCAGAAGAAATTGCTGATAAATACTTAAATGATTTAGATAGCTATACTATTGAAGAATTAGATAAAGAATTAACTTATGAGATAAAAAAGGCTAATCCTAATATTTTTTCAAAAAAGGTAGAAACTAATTATAGTTATATACCTAAAGAACAAGAGAATAATTCTCCTTGGTCTTGTCTCGATGCTTACGAGAAGAAAAATAAGTAATTTTTAATGGAGGAAAACAATGCTTAAAAGATTAGTAATTGATGGTTATGGCCAATTAGAGCTTAACCAAGTAGCTTTCCGTCGTGATGGACGTATTGAAGCACAATGTAAATTAGCTAACGGAATTGATTTCGTAGAAAATGGTATGTTACTTGAAGTAGACCCAATTAAACGCGAAGTTAAATTACCTGCAGCAAATAGCGGTTTAATCGCTTTAAATTATTCAGCTGAACATATTTATGATGAAAGAACTCCTGGGCTTAAGAATTTTAAACTTGAAAAAAATTCTTTCTTACCAAGATTAGGTTACCTTTCAGTAGGCGATAAATTCACTACTAACTGTATTTCTTATGATACAGATACATATGCTACAGAAACTTTACTTAAGGCTGCTATCACTAACGCTGCTAAC
Source organism: uncultured Mollicutes bacterium (assembly GCA_937893635.1). The sequence goes on from CALBGF010000106.1 coordinate 18,338, forward strand.
GCTGCTGTATATGGTGAACCAGCTACAGATGGAAGTATTAAAATTGTTAATGCTGCTCCAGAAGGTTCAGTATCTTTAAAAGTAGTAGGCGCTACAACAATGCCAGACGGACAATATGCCGTTAAATTTATTTCATTAAAGTAATTAGGAGGAGAAAATAAATGAATTTTGAAAAAATTAAAGAATTAGCTAGATATGCTGCTAAACGCACTGCTCCTGATACTTACAGTGTAGAAAGTGTTGATGCTGCTATCGCTGACTATTTTAGTCAAAGTACAAAAAGTATCAATGATTTCATGAGAAATCGTTATGATATTTATTCAATTATTATTGAAAACGCTGATCAAATCGTTCCAAATAAAGTTATGGAAGCTATGGGACAATTTGCAGAAGTTAAAAACGTTGCTCAAGGCGACAAACCTTTATTTAAAAGAGGTCCACTTGGAAGAAATCGTGCTAAGAAATTCCTTACTCAAGTTGGTTTAAGTGGTGTTTATGAAACATTCAGACTTGATAAAGAAACTTTTAGTATTGGTATGAAATCTATCGGTGGTGCTGTTAGTATTGACTTCGAAAGAATGTTAGATGGAGCTGAAACTTTATCTGAATTTATGGATGTTTTAGCTGAAGCTCAAATTGATGGTATTTATGCTGAAGTACAAAAAGCACTTATGAATGCTATGGCTAGTATGCCTACAAAGAATAAAGTAACTGGTAACTATTCTGCTACAAGCTTACAAAATGTAGTAAATACAGTTAAAGCTTATGGCGGTAGTGCTACAATCTTTGCTTCACCTGAATTCATCGCTGCTATGGGTCCAGATGCTATCGTTCCAGCTATTGCCGGAGCTGCTCAAGGAATTTATTCACCAGATGATATTGAATCAATTCATAAATTTGGTTTAATCAAATTATTCCGTGGCACACCAGTAGTTGAACTTCGTCAATCATTCTTAGATGAAAATAATCAACAAGTAATGATTAACCCACAATATGCTTACATTTTACCTACAGGTAAAGAAAAAGTTGTTAAAGTTATTTTTGAAGGTGAAACACAAATTTATGATGCTGTTAATAGAGATAATTCTATTGAAATTAACACATATCGTAAAGTTGGTGTAGGTATCCTTGCTTATAATAACTGGGGTGTTTATCAAAATACTCAAATCAGTGCTGCTGAATGGTATGATGGCGACTTAGGTGGCTTAAACATTTAGATAATTAACAAGGGGGAAAGGGAATAATTTCCCTTTCCTTGTTTTTTTAAATTTGGAGATAAAAGGAGAAATTAAATGGAAAATATTAAAGTAAGAAGTGAAAGTGATAGTACATTAGTAATTGCTATCCCAGAATTATTATTAAATAAAGTTTGGAATAAGAGAGGACAAATTAATTTAATTGATAGAGATGTCTTAATTCAAGCGTTTTATAACTTGGCCGTAGAAACTATGTTTAGAGAAGGTATGTTAGTTACTGAAGATAAAAAGTTTTTACAAGAGGTAGGGCTAATTGATGAAGAACACCCGGAAATTTTTATTGTTACTAATGACTTATTAGCTAGAATGACAAAGCTTATGTCTTTAGAAGATTTTAAAAATACATTAGCTAAATTTTCTAAACAACAAATTAAAGATTATTGTGATTATGCCATTACTCATTCTGGAGATTTTAACTTATCTAAGTTAGAGATTTTATCAAAGGCTGGTCATTGTAATTTAAATAATATGATTACCAACTATAAAGCTTCATTGGAGGTATAATATGACACCTTATGAAAAAGTATATAATGCTTTTTTGTCTAAAATATTAGAAGATGAATGGGCGCACTGGTCTATAGAAGAAGTTGAAGCAGACTGGCGCGAGATACTAGAGTCAGCACTTCCTTGGTTTAAATTTCCAAGAGTTTCTCTAGAACATAATGAAGAGGGATTTGACGGAGATCTCTCAACAGAAGAAATACAAATTATTGCTAATTACATGAAATGCGAATGGTTGAATCGTAGTATAATGACTTGGGAAAATGTAAAACCACTTTATATAGAAAGAGATTTCTCTCAGGCTAATTTACTCGATAAATTAAAACAGTTATTAGAAAACGAAAGAAATAATGCTAGACTTATGGAAAGTAATTATTATCGTTCTATTAAGGGCAAACCTTTTAGTTATAGTAAATTAGCAACTAAAATTAATGATTAAAGAAGTTAAAGAAGCATACAATAATAAATTAAAAAGTCAATTATTTGGCTTATTATGTGAATATGAAAAAGGGCGCAATTGGAAAAGTTTTTTAGATAATATTTTAATTGAATTAATGGGTTTTCAAGAAAATGAACAAACTATTAATTATTTACGCATTTTCAGAAAACTAAGCTCTCTCCGTTATTTATCTTATGAATATTTTAGAGCTACAATTTTTGATTGTATGAATTTAATCTCAAAGGAGAGTTTATGAGATATTATCAAGATGTATATTTAAAAAGATTAAATAGATATGGTCTTGATTATCAATCTCGTATTCAAGGCCAGAGAGAAAGAGAATTTGAAAATTATTTATTAAAAACAGTTTATTTAGTTCATTTTAATTATAATGGTAATTTACAGCCAGCAAGCCTAGAAAGATATAAACAAGACTATACAGAAACTCAAGGATATTTACTTACTAGAATAAATTTAAAAATTAATAATGGTGAAATTTTGGATATAATTAGCCAAGATGGAAGTACTAATAAATGGATGATATGGTGGTTAGAAAAAATTGAGTCTAGTGGATATAACAAATATGTTATATTAAAAATGACTCACCAATTAAGTTGGGAATATAAAAATCAATCTTATTCTCAATACGGATATTTTAGCGGTCCTGGTACTAAAACTATTAGTGATAGTATTAAATCTAATAAAGACCAATCTGTTTATACTGAAAATAATAATTTATATCGTTTTATTACTCCAATTAATCAAAATTTGGTGAAGGAGCAATATTTAACAGTTAATAGTAATGATATAACCGAAGGTTTCGTAGTTAAAGATATTGATATTCATTCTACCAAAGGAATAAGTTATGTAAGTGTTGACCCAGTAGCATTGCGTGAGGTAACAACAGATCAGAACATAAATAATTCATTTTGGGCAAATGGAGGTATGTAATGGGTGTAAGAAATTGTCGTGAAATAGGTGAAAATTTACAAATTATTATGAAACGATTAATTGCTAATGATAAATTAGTAAATTTATTATATTATACTGATTCAGATCCTTTAAATCAACCTAAATTAAATAATGATCAAAAAAAAGAAAAAGTTTTTAATAAACTTATTAGAGTAATTCCAAAAGTAGGAACAATGGAAACTACTCAACCTATTATTACTATAAAAGTTGATAATGGGCAACAATTAACTGAAAATGACCAATTTAGAAATGTCACAATTTCTATTGAAGTCTTTGTTCCTTTTAATCAATGGATTATTAATGATATGAATTTGCGCCCTTTTGCGATTTTAGGGGAAATTCAAGACTCATTAAATAATAAAACAATTAATGGCTTAGGTAAGCTTCAAGGTGGAGATTTTGACCTGGAATTTCTTACAGAAGAAATAAGCTGTTATTTGCAAACTTATAATATTGTCACTTATGATTAATATTAAAGCTTTTCTAAAATCGCCTATCAATTTTAAAGATAAATGTATGATATATCCACCTACTGTGGCTGAAGTAATAAATTCTGATTTCAGTTTATATTATAGTTTATTAACTATGACAGAAGATGATATATTAGAATATTTAAAAGATAGTGATATAGATAAAAAACCTACTCCATTTGAATTTCTAATGGCGAATTGCTATATAAACAAAGATTATGAAGAAAGAGTAAAAAAAGCTTTTGAATTTTTTATTCATAGTACAGTTACTTTTCTTTATTCCAGTTTGGAAATTATAATTGGAAACTTAAATGAAGTAATACTTAATACTGATAATATACAAAATGTAAAAATAATTACTCAAAAAGATTTCTTTGATTTTCAAAATTTAATTCGAGAATCAGTTGGCAGAAAACCAATTAATCCACCGGTTGCGCCCGATCCTAATGAGGACCCGCGCATACGACGAATTAAAGAGAAAGCAAGGTTACGCGATAGAATACTCGAAAAAAAAGGTAGAGCTGGTGGAATAAATTTTGAATCTTCTTTGGTAGCAATTTGTTGTATGGGTATAGGTATTACTCCACTTAATATTGGAGAGATGAGTTATGCTTCTATTAATCCAATAATATCGATGATGCAGGACAAAGAAAAATATGACATCGATATACGTTCACTTTTAGCGGGAGCAGACTCAAAAAAGATTAAACCGGTATATTGGATTAAAAATATTTAATTAATTAATTAAATTTAAAAACAGGAGGTCATTATATAATGGCAAGTATTTTAGATAAATATGGTATCAAAGAAGTAGCAGATGTAGTTTTCTATGATCTAGATTCTAATGGAAACCCTACAGTTCCTGTTTTATATCTTGATACTTTAAAAGTTTCTACCATTGAGCAAACTGCTGAAGAAGCTACTGCTATGGGTGGAAAAGGTAATGCGCCACTTATTGTCTGGGATTATGGTAAAGAAATTACAGTAACTCTTGAAGATGCTCTTTTCAGTGCTAAATCTATGGCTATTATGTTTGGTGATGGAAAGGTTAGAAGCGTTGGTGCTACTAATAAAATTATGAAAACTGAAAGTTTCGTAGTTACTGCTTCTGGCAAAACAACTGCTGATATTAAAGATGGTGGCTGGTCAGAAAATGTGATTATTAATGGCAAATCATATGCTAAAAACAATCCAGTTTTCTTTGATATAGAAGGAAAGAAGGTTGAATCTGAAGGTAATTTCACAGAAGGTGCCACTTATTTCTGTACTTATAACTTAAATCCTACAGATGTTTCTGGTGTTATTGAAATCAGTGCCAATACATTCCCAGGAACATATTATGTAACTGGCGATACTTATGCTAGATCTCAAAACTCTGGTAAAGATGAATTCTTCCAATTCATTATTCCTAAGGGTAAAGTACAATCAGAAAACAGTATTACTCTTGAAGCAGATGGCGACCCTTCAGTATTCAATATGAACTTAAAAGTTCTTAGACCAAAAGATGGCGTAATGATGAAGCTTGTTAAATATGACTTAGAAGATGGTACAGACGCTGAAATCACAACTTCTAAATTAGTAGATGCTACAGACTTAGGTTAATAAATTAGATTTTAAAAATAAGGCAAGTAATTCTACTTGCTTTATTTTTTAAAAGGAGTAAAATGGAAAATCAGTTCAGTTTTAAAGAAATGTACGATGTGATCATAAAAACTACTTCTAATATAGAGATAGAAGGAAAAATCTTTGAAAAAGATGAAACAATTGCAGCCTTTGATAAAATTAATTTAATTGGCTTTGATGAAAAAAGACAATTAACTGTAGCACACGGTGGATATAATGACAAAGGATTGGTTTGGTGGGAAGAGGCGCAATCAGTAGATTTAATATTTACACAAGGAGTATTCTCCAAAGGGCAGTTCGCTGTTATGGCCAATGCTAAACTTTTTAAAGATAAACAGACGAAACTTCCTATTAATATAAGGGAACAACTAGAGAGTGATGAAGATGGAAAAATTTATTTGAGTCATAAAGGTTGTAGTCCTTTATTCGTTTATAGAATCGATAATGGGGAAAAATTAGTTTATCAAATAATTGATCAATCAACGCTTAAAATTGATTCAGCTTATACTTTAGTAATGGTAGATTATTGGTATAATTATGAGAATTATAGCGTATTACAATTTGGACAAAATTTATCTAATGGAACTTTCTATCTTAGCGGAAAGACTAAAATTAAAGATGATATTACTGGACAAGTAAAAACTGGAATTATACAAATTCCAAAATTAAAACTAATGTCTAATTTATCTATTCGACTAGGAAAGGATAGTGTACCAGTTATGGGTAGATTACAGGCGCAAGCAATACCTACTGGTGAACGAGGTTCCAAAAGACTTATGGAAATAATTTTTCTTGATGAGGAAATAGATAATAATTAAGATAGCATTAGTTTTAAACTAATGCTTTTTTAAAAGGAGAAAATTATGGCACTAAATAAAGTTGAATATACCATAGATTTTAATGCGCAAGTTGATAAATTAAATAGCAAATTAAATGAAATCAAGAAAAATATTAATAATATTGTTCCTTCAAATCAGAGTGATAAAGTAAGCAAGATTATTAATGATTTAGAAAATCAATTAGATAAATTACAAAAAAAATCTGGACAAAAAATTATTAATACTTCTGAATTTGGGAAAATATCTAATCAACTTTTAAGTATTAATAATCAGTTTGGTTTATTACAAGATAAAGTTAAAAAAATTAGTGAATTAACTCAAGAAGAAAAAATTAAACTATTGCCGCAAGATGAGCAAGCAAGACTACAAAGAATAGATAAAATTTTTTCTGATTTGATTGATAAGTTGGCGCAAGCTAAAGAACAAAGTGATCTACTCGCTAAGGCACGCAGTGATTATGAAAAGCAAGAACAAAAGATTAAAAAAGCAACGATTGAAAAAAATGCTATTAAACAACTTTTAGATGAAGCAACTGCGGCAAATGAAAATCAAGCAAAAATTAAAAGCTTGACACAACAATATGAAAAAGCATCCACTAAAGTTGAGAAATATTCGTTAGTATTAGAAGGACTTAAAAAGAATTTAGATGAAATAAATACTACTACAGTTGAACAAAGTAAGATAGAAACTAAATCAGCTTTAACTACTGCCCGTGCTGGCTTAAAAAAGGAAGGAGTGGATTTACAAGGTATTAAATTAACTGGCTCTGAAGAATCTATTAATAAAGTTAGAAAAGCTATACAAGATTACAATAATAAAGCTTTAAAACCATTAGAATCTTCTTATGACAAAGTTGAAACAGCGACTCAAGATAGCCGAGAAGAGTTGGGAAAACTTAATGTTACTGTAGAAGAAGCAACTCGTCAATTTATTGAAAATAATGAAGCTGCCAAAAAGGTAGATGGTCTTATTCAAAGAATACAACAGTTTGCTGGACTTACTGGTGCTGCCTATCTTGCTAATAAAGCTTTGCACTCTGCCTTAAATTCAGTTAAAGAGCTAGACGCTCAAATGACTGAAATGGCGGTAGTTACAGATTTAGGAGTGGGCGATTATTGGAAACAATTACCTGAGTATACTAAAAGAGCTAATGAGTTGGGTGTATCAATTACCGATGCCTATAAAGCCGCTACTCTTTATTATCAACAAGGTTTAAAGGCTAATGAAGTTAATGAAATTTCAGTTGAAACTTTGAAATTGGCTAGAATTGCTAATATAGATGCGGCTGATGCTACTGATAAAATGACTGCGGCGTTGCGTGGTTTTAATATGGAAATATCAGGTACTAATGCTAAAAGAATTTCCGATGTTTACTCAAAACTTGCTGCTATTACTGCGGCCGATGTTGAAGAAATTTCCGTTGCCATGACTAAAACTGCTTCATTGGCACACAATGCTGGTATGGAATTTGAAACTACTGCGGCTTTTCTTTCACAAATCGTAGAAACTACTCGTGAATCTGCTGAAACGGCTGGTACAGCTTTAAAAACAGTTATTGCCCGTTTCCAAGAATTAAAGAAATCTCCAGATGAAATAGGAGAAGTAGATGGAGAAATAGTAGATGCCAATGAAATTGAAACTGCTTTAAGAAGTGTAGGTGTAGCATTAAGAGATACTAGTGGTCAATTTAGAGATTTGGATGATGTATTTATTGAACTTTCTAGTAAATGGCAAAGTTTGGATACTAATACACAGCGTTATATAGCTACTATCGCAGCCGGTTCTCGTCAACAATCTCGTTTTATTGCAATGATGTCTGACTATAAAAGAACTCAAGAATTAATTACTGCGGCTAATAATTCAGCTGGAGCTAGTAATGAACAATTTGAAAAGACTTTGGAATCACTAGAAGTAAAATTGACTAAATTAAAAAATGCTTGGGCGCAATTTAGTATGAGTTTGGCTAATAATACTCTTATTAAATGGGGAGTAGATTTAGCGCAAGGATTATTATCTTTATTAAATAATACGAATAAAGCGACTAGTGGATTTTGGAAATTTATTATTTCTACTGGACAATTAGTGGCTGTTACAAAACTTGCTTCATTAGGTACAAAAGGATTACAAAAAGGTTTTAGTAAAGTAATAACTAGTTCAATTCAAGCGGCTACTGCTACTGGATTGGACACTACTGAAACCGGAAAAAATACAGTAGCTAAAGGCGCCAATCTTGTTGCACAAGAGGCTAATACTACTGCCACTATGCAAGATACAGTACAGACAACTAAGAATACACTCGCTAAAAAAATACACAATATAATTACTGGAGAAACTGTAAAAGCTAAATGGGCCGAATTTATCCAATCTGGATTGGTAAAAATAGGATTAAAAGCAGAAACTGCAGCTACTATAGCAGCCACAATAGCAAAGATAGCTTATAATGTTGTATTATTGGCTGGTGTGTTAGCAGTATCAGCTTTGGTTTATGGAATATATAAATTAATTACTGCCGAGACCAAGGAAGAAAAGAGACTTCGTGAATTAGAAGAAAATCATAAAAAATTTAATGAGGAATTAGAAGAGTCAAAGAACAAATATGAAACGGCAAGTGAGGGAATAGAAAATCTTACAGAAAAATACAAAGAACTTAATAAAGAAATTAAAGGTAGTACTGCTTGGAAAGATAAGGCAGAAGAAATAAACGAAGCTGTCAAATCTATAATAAATACTTATCCCGAATTAAAGAAATACTATGATGTAGTCGAAGGAATATATGTTTATACTAATGGTGGAGAAGAAGAAGTAGAAGCTTATTTAAAAAGAAAAGAAGAGGAAAATAAAGAAAAAGAAGTAGAAAGTGCCTTACAAGAATATAAATTAGCCAAAGAAGATTATGATAAGTCTTATGGTACGACAGTCTATGGGAAAAATTATAAAAGGGTTTCTCGTTTTAATATGCGTACTGCATCCGATGTTATATCCTATGAGAGAGGTGAAGAAAGAAAAGGACTCTTAAATGAATATTTTAATCTATTAAGAAACAGTAAAGTCTCTAATATAGAAGATGCTAAAAAAATATGGGAAGAACAAGGATTTGCTGCTCAATTTAAAGATTGGGACAATATGAAAGGGTTACAAGAAGAAGTTCAAAACTTTTTAGAAGCGAAATCTAAGATTGGACAGACAACTTCAGGAGTCAGATTAGAATTATTAAATCTAGTAGATCCTAATATTAGCGCAGCTATGAGCGGTGTCATTACAGAAGATTTAATAACTCAATGGATTAATGAAGGTAAAAATTCAGATGATATGATATCAGCAGTTAAAGAATTTGAAAAAACTTTAGCGGGAAACGAGGATTTACAAAAAATATTCAAGGGTGAAGGAGGACAATTATCTTTAACTGATATAGACGGACTTCGAAGTGAGGTCAATAAATTGCCAGAAGGGGATTTAAAAATTAGAGCGAAAAAGATACTAGATGATACTGAAAAAGCGTTAAAAGAATATGAAGATATTAATGAAAATCTTACTTATGGTGCCTTAGCTGGATTATTTGGAGAAGGTGGTAAAGCAACCGACCCTAAAACTCAAAAAATAATAACTGAATTCTTGGGTCGTTATAGCGCTTCTGACCAACGAACAATAGCAGATTTATTAGTTGACAAAAATTTTGATTTTTCAAACAAAAGTGAATGGAATAACTTCCTCGCAAAATTAAGAGACGCTGGTATTAAATTAGATAAAGGGGTAGATAAATTTGTAGATGATATGACAACAGCCTCTGAAGCTACTTATAAAGATTTTACAAAGTTAAATGAAAAATCTTCTGATCTTGCCACAATTATTCAAAAGATGACAACTGGCGAAATTTCTGGTATTTTCTCTGAAGAAGAGTATAGTACTCTTATGAATTTCTTACCACAACTTAAAAATAATTTTAAACAGAATATAGATGGCACTTATAGTTATACTGGTGATAAAAATATTAAAAAAGCATTACAAGAACGTTTTAAACAGACTTTAAATGAAACTCTTCCAGAAGACTTAACTGAGCAATTAAAGCAAGAATATATTGAAACTTGGTCAAAATATTATCAGGCTACGGCTTTAGCTGGTGACGCTCCGAGTAAAGATGCGACTGAAATAGAAAAAAAAGGGTTTGACGAAGCTGTTAAATCTTTAGCATTACAAGCAGGATACACGCTTGAAGAAATTAATAAATTTGAGAATACAGAAGATTTATTAAAAGAACTAAGAACAAATTCTTTGGTCGCATTAGTAGAAGAATTACGCGATGCAATGAGTGATAAATTAGAAAAGCAAATTGATTCTTTAACCAATATTAATGATTCAATTAAAGAGGTTAATGAAAAATTAATTGATAAAATTCAAACTCAAATAGATGATGAACGAAATGCTCGAGAGCAAGCCAAAACAGAACAAAATTTACAAGATTTACAAACTAGACTTGCCTATCTAAGAAGAGATACTTCAGGCGCAAATACGAAAGAAATTTTAGAACTAGAAAAACAATTAACTGAATCTCAACAAGATTATGAAGATGATTTAATAGATCAAGCTATTAATAATTTAAAAGACCAAAATGATAAAGCGTATGACCAAAGAAAAGAACAGATTGATCTTTTACAGGCACAATTGAATTTACTACAAAATAATTCTAATTGGGGTGAATTAGTAAAACAAATGACCACTGATTTACAAGCAAAAGATTTTACAACAACTGAAAGTTACAAATTAGTTACTGATTATTATCAAAATCAAAACTTAACTCCAGATGAAGCAAAACAGAAAGCTCAAGATTTTATTAATTTGTCTAAAAAATTTGGCGCCCGCTATGCTACTGGTGGCTTAAATACAATTACTGGGCCGGCTTGGCTAGATGGTACAAAGGCCCGTCCAGAACTGGTATTAAATGCTGCTGATACTCAAAATTTCTTACAATTAAAAGACGTATTAAGTAATCTAAGAGGTCAAGGAAACAGTACTAATATTGGAGACGCTTATTATGATATTAATATTTCAGTAGATAGTGTGAATAATGATTATGATGTTGATAAAATGGCTAACCGCATTAAACAACTTATTGTTAATGATTCTAATTATCGAAATGTTAATGATATTAAAAAAATAAGATAGAAGTAATTTTAAATAGCAAACTTATCTGAATTTTACTTATATAATAGAAAGGAGTTTAATACTCCTTTTTATTATAGAGATAAAAGGCTTAATTAATATAGGAGATAATAAGAGTATGAGTAATAAAATGAATTATGAATTATCAGTTTGGAAAGAAGAATATGATAACGATAATTCTAAATTTAATGAGAAAAAATTGTTTGTTATTGGTGCCACAAATTTAGATACTCAATCACAAGCTTTTGATATTGCTATTAAAAGAAATGTAAATGGTAGTAAACAATTAACTTTTAAAATGTATTATAATTATATAGATAATATTACTGGATTAAAAGTTAATAACCCTTATATTCCTTTTTTACAAAATGAAACAAAATTAAAATTAAAGTGGGAAAAAGATTGGTATGATTTTGTAATTAAAAATATTACAAAAAATAACGAAGATTATTCTTATTCTTTTAGTTGTGAAGATGAGTTAATTCAACAATTATCAAAAAATGGTTATGGTGTTACATTGGCCGAAGAATTAAAAAATAATCAAGGTACTGCTAAAGAATTAACAGAAACAATTTTAGAAGGAACTGATTGGAATGTCGAGAGTGAAATCTTTACGCAAAGATTAGAAGAGCCACTAGTTAAAATAATTGTTCAAAAAGGATTTAATGCTTTAAAAATTAGTGATGAAAATCCTAATCTTACTCTAGAAGAGAAAGGTTTTATTTATGGGAATACTATATATTGTTTCTTTTCTAGTTGTCAATCTCAACCAGATCGTTTCCAATTCATTTATGAAAATGATAATAATTATAAAACGAATGGTGATAGAATTATTAAAGATAATAATAATCAATATTATATAGATAATTCTACATATCAATTCGTAAATGGATATTATTTACCTAGTTTTTTAGTTAACAGTAATGGTGCAGCAAGTATAGAAATTTCACAACAATATCGTGGTAATAGATATGTTTTTTCTAAACAAGATAGATTTAATACGGTATTAGATAAATACTTAGATTGTTATACTAATACTGATGAAGCTGGAAATCAATATTATTATTTATGTGATTATACTAAAACCCCTTTAATTACTGTTCCTTTAAGAAATTTAGTGACTAATGCTAATTCTTTTAAAGGTACTGATGGCTGGCAATTAGTTAATTATAATACCGTTGATTTAGGAAATGGATTTTTGGAAAATGCTAATATCTTTTCTGAAATTAAAGCAAATAAATTTAAAAACGAAATTATTGATAAAAATGATTTTACTTTATCAACTAATCCTTCAATATTATCTGAATATTTAAAGACGCCAACAACTGATTATAATTCAGCTTTAACTTTTAATTTTACTGCTGACAATAATGCAACTGGCACCCCTAAAGTATACCCTATTTTGGTTAATAGTGGTTTTTATGATAATAGAAGTATAATTAATAATATACAAAATGGTGAAAAATATCATTTATATTATAAAGTTAGATCTACAAAAGGATTCGCTGTTAAAGTAATTGTTGGCTATGAAACCATAATAGAAGAAAATGGTATCTATAAGACCAAGATTACTAAAATATTGGAATTTGAAGATTTTTATTTAGGAAATGAGCCAGTTTACACTAGTAATCCTCATTTAACAGCAATAGCACAAAATTGCAATGAAATAAATACAACTGAAACCTATTTAACTAAAAAATTAAATATTTATGTTATTCCAGTAACAGTAAAAGCCGATGAGATACATGGTATTACTGATATTGATAAAGTAAAACAACTTAATATATTTGATTTTCAAATTTATAAAGATGTAGGAACTAATATTACTCCTTATACTGAAACTGAAAGTATTGGAGTTAATTATTTAGAAGAATACACTTTATATCTTTCAGACCAAAAATATAATAATTTATATAACGATACCGTAAGTAGTGAAAATATAATTACAGATACTACAAAACTTAAGGCAGTATTTAAAGGCGATAAAACCGAATTAGAAAAAAAATACCAACCAGCGCCAAAGCGTACTGATAAGATTGGTACTGTTTTAATAGAAAAATCAAACTATTATAATAATATTCAATCAGTATGCGAACAATTTGAATGTTGGGCAGATTTTAAAATAACTAGAAAAGAGAATGGCGCGATTGATACAAAAACTATTAGTTTAAAGAATTATGTAGGGAAAAATAATTATGCTGCTATTAGATATGGACTAAATTTAAAATCAATATCTAGAACCGATGATTCAACAAGTTTAGCTAGTAAATTGATAGTTCAAGATAATAATAATGAATTTGGAAAGAACGGAATCTGCTCTATTAGTAGAGCGCAGTCAAATGAAACTGGTGAAAATTTTATATATAATTTTACTTATTTTTTAAATAAGAAATTGATTGATGAAAATAATTTATATTCAATACTATATGATTATACAAAAGGAATTGGCGCAGATATAACAGAAGGCACTACTAATTGGAACTGTTATGGTTATTATGTAAGATTAAAAAATATTAATACAAACCTTGACTACCACACTAATGTTTTAAGAGATTTAATAGTTCCTTATTCACAAACGGAGGCTGATTTAAAACAAGAAAAGGCCAAATTATCTAATGCTCAACAATTACTTAAAGAAACTATAAATTTATGGGAAGTATTTACTATTTATAGTTTTAGTAAAATAAAAGACATAAATCCCGATGATGGTTCGGATCTTGCTAAAAAATACAACAGTGATACAAGTCAAGATTATCTTAATAAAATACTTAATTATCAAACAATTATTTATGAGAGTGCGCCTCGAGTATTAAGTTTACAAGAAAAACACGACTATTATGTTAATAGATTTAGTGAAACTGAAAAACAAATAAATTTATTAAACAGTTATAAAAAAGAATTAAACAATCTATTTACTAAAATTTTCTCTAAATATATATTAGAAGGTACTTGGGTTGATGAAAGTTATAATAATGATGAAAAATATTATATTGATGCTCAGTCTACTTTATATAATTCAGCCTTCCCACAAGTTACTTATAACTTCTCAATGATAGATATTAGTTCTATTCCAGAATATAAAGATGTTAAATTTGATATAGGTGACAAGACTTGGGTTGAAGATGTGGATATGTTTGGTTATGTTAAAGATAATATTCCTTACAGGGAAGAAGTTGTTATTTCAGAAATTACTACTAATTTATGTTCTCCAGATAGTACCACAATTACAGTTCAAAATTTCAAAGATGAATTCACTTCCTTGTTTCAACGCACTAGCGCAACTATACAAAGTGTTCAATATAATACCGGTTCTTATCAAAAGGCCGCAGAGTTAGCTAAAGCAGACACTGCCAAAAAATTAAATTATTTATCAGATGCTTTAAATAATATTAATACTGTATTTAAAAATATGGGTGAACAATCAGTTGTTCAAGATAAAAATGGTATTACTATTACTGATTTAAATAGTAGTAATAATATGTTGCGTTTGGTTAGTGGTGGTATTCTTCTTTCAAAAGATGGTGGCGCTACTTGGTCTGCTGGTATAAGTGCCGATGGTATTAGCGCTTCTGTATTAACTACTGGTATTTTAAAGACAAATCAAATTCAAATTATGAATGATAACGAAGCTTACTTCCGTTGGGATCCGTTAGGAATTACTGCTTATGATTTTGAACTTTTAACACAAGCTGAAATAGAAAGTGGTACTTTACCAAAAGCTACTACCACCAAAGGTATTCGTTTTGATAGATTTGGAATTTATGGTTTCAGTGGGGTTGAAGGTACAAGTTGGAAACCAACACAAGTTGTTAGTTATAAACAAGATATTGACAAAGGATATATAATTGATAAAACCGACCAAAATTCTGTTCGAGCTTTCTCAGATTTTGAATTAACTCGTGAAGGCCTGTATTTTAATTTAGGTAAAGGTGAGTTTGATAAATATAAAGGTAAAGATGAAAGTGGTCAAATTGGAAAAATTTGCACTTTAGACAATCCTGAAATTTTAAATGTCGAGGCGCTTTTTGGCAGGACAGATGGATTAATTTATAACACTTGGAATGATGGAAATCCTTATTTTGATTTAAATAATACAAATGAAAATATAGATTTTAGTAAGATTATGTCAGTTAGTGATACTAAAAAAGAACAATTAGCAATTTATTCTAACGGTAAATTTGTTTCTAACGATGCTATAATTAATGGTATTATAACTGCCGAAGGCGGTAAAATAGGTGGTTATACAATAGCTAAAAATATTATGTATGGCACTGGCGCAGCAGATTATACAGAAAGAATAAATACTAATATAGATAGTTCTACTTTTAACGAAAATATTAATCAATATGAAAATATTTTTTCTTTTAAAATAAAATATACTCCTTATAATGAGTTTCCAATAATAAATAAATTAGTTATAGGGGAAACTATATTGGAAAGTAAAGCTATTGTTTATAAAATATCCAAAACTGAAGAAGAAAGAACCTATGAAGTAATTTGGTCTACAGATGATACAAAAAGTGGTAATATAGATATAGAAGTTAAATATTTAAGAGAAATCTATACTGGTTTATCAAATGGTGATATTAATAATGTATTAATGTTTGGTGGTTCTTATGATTTAAATCAGTTAAATGATGGTTCTTTTAACCTTAAAAATGATGGTACTGGTAAGATTGGTTCTTTAGATTTAACGGATAATTATATTGCTTTAAAACAGTTAAAGAAATCTGATAATAATGAATATTGGGCCACTGGATTCGGTAGCGAATATAATTCTAATGATAGTTATTTCTATGGTGGTGCGACTATTGATAGCGAAGGAAATTTAAGTACTAGTAGTGCTAAATTTAAAGTGGATACTGAAGGAAAATTATATGCGACTGATGCCGAGATTAATGGCTTTACTTTTAGTAATGGATACTTATTAACTTTAAATAATGAATTAAATAAAGAAGTTAAAATAGGGTTTTATAAAGAAAAAGAAAGCGAATCTGATAAAGAAAACACTTTAATTTCAGAATCAACAACCAAAACAACTATTTCTACAAGAATCCCTCCAGCGGCCACAAAAATCATAATAAATATACCAGAAAATTGTTCTATTTTACATAATAATGAAATATTATTGGAGAATATTAGTTTGAGTGGTCCAGTAACATTAGTTTTGATTAATGATGAAAGCGATGAAAGCGAGACCTCTACCACAACTTATAATATAAATTATGAAAATCAAATAATTAATAATTTTTCTAGCCCAAGTGGTGAAATAAGTATCAGAAACTTAAATACCAATAGTATTAACTTAAATACCAATAACTTTTCAACTATAATTAAAAATGAATCTCTAGGTGAAAATTCTTCTATTGAAAAAATTAAAGTTCAAATTAGTAAAGATAAAGATGATAAAAAATTTAAAGTAGAAATTACATCAATAGAAAAGAATAATCAACATAAACTTACTGTTGGACAAATTTCTAATAATAATATATGTTACATAGAAGATAATACTTTTATAAATAATATAGACAGTCTTTATGTTTATGAGGGTACGAATTTATTAAATGATAATATTACAATAACTACCGAAAAAGTTGAAGGCACAAATAAAATAAAAATTACAAATAACAATGATAATTGGAGCGTGGATACTGCTTTAAAATTTTCTAATAAAGATATTGGTGGAAAAATACACGATGAAAACTTTAAAACTGATACAACTTTTACTACTACTGCTTACTATAAATCAAAAATGTTTAATCCTTGGCCTATTAAAAAATGGAATGATTTTTGGGTTACTAAAACTTTTACATTTCCAAAAGGTTCAAGCGTGCGTAGTAGTTTTACTTATGAAGATGCTAATGAAGTAGGCTATTTAGGTTTAGATGGAGTAGCAAGCACTAATCCAGATGGACCATATTCAACATTTTATACATTTACTACTTCTCAAACTAAAAATAGTAATTTTACCACTATAAGTAATAGTTTCTGTCCTAGTCAAAATGGAGAATTCGATTTGGGAAATGAGAACAGAAAATGGAAAAATGTTTATGCTAATTCAATAATTCAAACTTCCGATCGTAATAAAAAGAACTCTATTAAAAATCTTCCAGATACCTACTCTAAATTCTTCGATAAATTACAACCAGTAATCTATAAATACAATTCAAATCATTCAGACCGTTATCATACTGGATTTATCGCACAAGATGTTAAAATGGCCTTAGAAAAAACTGGATTATCTTCTACTGATTTTGCTGCTTATTGTGAGTGGCTTAAAAAAGATGATACAACTGGCTGCGGCTTACGCTATGAAGAATTTATTGCTTTAAATACAAGCGAAATACAAAGACTTAAAAAGCGAATAACAGAATTAGAAAATAAATTAAAAGAAAAAGAGTTGATTTAATATCAACTCTTTTTTATTAATCTTTTATAACTATTTGAAAATTATTCATATCTTCTAATGAAAATTGAGAATTTTCAAAATAACTTAATTCAATTTTATATTTTTCTATATCTACTCCGCAATCTGATTCTTGTAATTCAATTAATGCTTTATTAGTTTCTTCAATCTTGTCTGGCTTAATACAAACATTATTTTTGTCTTCACTTAATTTTATATTACCATTTTCATCCAACTCGCCATTTTTATAAATAATATCTCGAACGGTACTATAATATGTTTCTTGGACTGGCGCTAATAAGTTTTCTATTCTTGTTAATCTATATGCTACAATCGCATTAATTGCCATGTCTTTTGTTTTTTCTTTAAATTTTTTATAAAATTGTAAATAATCAATAACTTCTTTAATCTTCATTTTATATCTCCCAATTTTCTATTTTAGTATTTTTTATTAATATATTTGTTAAATGATAACCGATTCCAATTGCATCTGCTTCATCATCTGTTACAGTAATATCATACCATTGTTTAACTAATAACTGCATGGATTTCTTTTTATCGGCTCTAGATCTACCCTTGACACCACAAGAATGGCGCCAAGTATTTGTAGGACAAATTTCATAAGGTATTTTAAAAGCATAGCAAGTTTCCATTAAAATACCTTGAAGGCGCGCAAGTGTTTGAAATACTGTAACTCCCATTTTGTTTCCACTAGATTCATCTTGTAATTGAACTCCTTCAATTCCAATCATATCTAATTGCCAATTATTTATCATAGAGATTAACCAATTTTTAATTGAATTACAACGCGCGATTTCGTCTGATTGATTTGTTTTAAAAGTACCATAAGTAACTAATTTATTATCATCAAAAATTGCATAACCAGTAATATGACTAGCTTGATCTAATGCTAGAATTCTTTTTACTTTTGGCGATTTTGTCATAATTTGTTTATTAATTGCTTTAAGTTTATTATTTTCACAAGTAGGACAAATTCTTTTATTTCTTATTTTTTTCCAAGTGGTATAAACCTTATGACCTTCATCGCATTCAAATTCCATTTCAGTATCTAAATTAGTATATTTATCAGTTATAATTTTCCAATTATCTTGTTTTAATATTTGCTGTATTTCTTCTAAACTTATTTTACTCATTATTTTAATCCTGTGCTGCCGTATCCACCCGCACGACCATCATTAGCAATATCTTTAACAGAATCAACTTCTACCCAAGATACTTTTGGAACTTCATTTAATACTAATTGAGCGAATTTTTCTCCTTTTCCTATTGTATAAGATTGACCATATTCTATATCAGAAAGAGTACCATCTATATTTATTTTTGCCTTTTTAATAAAAGGTTCAATATTATCAAGAATAACCCCTATTTCATCACGATAACCAGCATCAATAGTACCAGGTGCATTAGCTACCCTCAATTTAGTTTTAACACAGCGCCCACTCTTTGCTCTTACTTGTAATTCGTACCCAGCAGGAATGGCAACCTTAATTCCAGTAGGAATTATTTTAGTTTCACCTGGCGCGATAGTTATATCTTCTAAAGCATATATATCTAATCCAGCATCTGTTTCGTGAGCATAAGCTGGTAATTTAGAATTATTATTACAAAGTTCTACAGGAATTTGAACAATTTTACTAGCAATTCCATCAGCCTCACTAATAGAATTATAAACTATTCCTAACATTCTTTTAAGAAAATCTCTTTTTTGAGCGCTAAGATTACTTTTAATTGCTGAATCTATACCTTGACAAATTAATTCATATTCTTCTTGAAAATCTTGTAAAGTTTTTCCAGATGCATTTAACATTTGTATAGTTAAATTTTTATTAATATCTTTGTTGTATTCTTTTTCCATTTCTTCAAGAAATATATCTCCAATTAAGCCAAATTGCTCTTCAGGCAAACTTAATAAAGCACTTATTTCTTGTAAATCTTCTCCAGAAAAATTATATGCCTCTAGTTGTTTTGCCAATTCTTCAAATTCTTTTGATTGAGATTTTTCATAATCATTTATTTTTTGGGCGAATTCTTTACCTAAATTTTTAGCATTTTCTATTTTTATATTATCCATTAATTAACTCCTCATCCCAAACTTTTTCATATTCAGCTACACATTTACAAACCCAAGCCTCATCAATAATTGCGCCTTTCTTCTTTTTAACTTTATAGGTATAACCGGCTGCCGCAACAGTATATCCTTCTTCTTTTGCTTGTGTTCTAAAATGTTCAATATAGTCTTTTGCCTGAGTTTCTGTATCTGCTCTAGCTTCAGTTGTGATTTTTAAAATTCTCATAATTTACTCCTTTAACTCTATTTTAATAAAAAGATTTTCTCTTATTTTATAATATAATTATATCATATTTTTAAGAGAAAATCAAATTTTTTTATACTTTTTTATTTTTTAATATTAAATTCAAAATAATTCCTAAAATTAATGCTAAACTAATTCCAGTAAAAGCTGAATTAAATAACCAAATTCCACTAACTCCAGTGGTTAAAATAACAGAAACTATAATTAAGTTTTTGTTATCATTTAAGTCTACTCGATTACTAATCAATGTTTTTAAACCACTTGCCGCGATATATCCATAAAGTATCATTGCGCAACCACCAAATACACAACTAGGAATAGAAGCAATAATCAACTGCACTGGTTGTAAAAAAGATAAAAGTCCTAATATAATAGCTGCTAATGAAATTACTTTAGTAGAGGCTACTTTAGAAAAACCAGTTGTAGCAATAGATTCACCGTAACTTGTATTAGGAAGGCCGCAAATTATAGTGCCAAAGAAACTAGCTGCTCCATTGCCTAATAAAGTTTCATCTAGACCCGGGTCTTTTGTTAGGTCTTTTCCAATAATATTTGAAAGAGTTCTGTGATCAGCCCAATGTTCACACACTGCAGCCAATGCAACTGGTATAAATAGTAAAGCTACTTGTCCGATTACTGACCAATTTAAAGAGCTAAAATTCCAACTTAAAAATACTAATTCTGGTAAGCTAAATAATTTCATTCCCTCAAAAATGGAAAAATCAACTAAAGGAGCAATACCAGTAACAGTTATTAAAATTGATAATAAATAGCCACTTATCAATCCTATTAAAAATGGAATTGTTTTTAATATTCCTTTAAAATAATGAGAACTAATAGCGATTACAAGCATTGTAAAAATTGCTACTAAAATGCCAATATTTGAATGGGCGCCTGCTACTAAGGTATAGGTTGGAATAAAACTTGCTAAATTAATTCCAATTACTATTGTTATTGGAGCTACAATAGTGACTGGTAAAATTTTATTTAATGCTTCTATGCCTTTATATCTAACTAATAAACTTACTAAAAGATATACCAATAATATAAAGAAACCACCAATGGCTACTGCTAAATAGCCACCTTGAGTGGCTAGTGCGCCAATTACAGCACTACAAGTTGCTCCACTTGAACTAATAAACATAGGTGACTTAAATCTAGTTATTAATTGATAAATTAAAGTTCCAATGCTAGCCCCAAGAAAGCAACTGGATACTGGAGTCCCACAAATATTAGCAATTAATACTGTTGCTACAAATACTGCTAAAACTTGTTGAATAGAATACATTGCCCATTCTTTTATAGTTTTAGGATTTTCATTTACATCATATTTTAAATTACTCATTTTCTTCTCCAATTTGTATTTCTTCTAAACTTTGTAAAACACCTTCACTTTTATGACTATTAATAAAACCAAGTCCGCTATGTCTTCCAATATGTAAAATATTACCTGCATGAGAAAAGCCAAAAATTCTTGGAGGCATATGTGTTACGATATCTTTATCATTAACTACTTCATAAAAGTGCGCCCAGCGCTCTCTTAGGCATTTCTTAACCTTGAATCCACCATAAACACGTGGGCCTTCAAAACTAACACTGAAGCAATTTTTTCTAATATCTGGTCTATGAAACCAAACGCATTCGTGACAAAGCATAGTTAATGCGCCGCCTTGTGACCAACCAGAACAAATAATACTACTAAATTTGTAAGTAGAGTTATCATTTTGTTCTTTTATTTTTGCTATAATTATATCTTCTACTGCTTTCCAGCATTTAAGAAAACCACCATGAACTTTATATTTAATTTTCATATCTTTATAAGGTCTTTTAGCAAAAGCAAAATTATTGCGCCAATCTATTTTACCATTTGATTCTTCGAATAAAATATAAAGTGTACTTCCTTCTTCTTCAAAGGCATAATTAACATCTTCACCAATAGTTAGATAATTGGCTTCAAGTATTTTTTTATACAATTTTTCTAGTGTATTATCAAGCATTATTCTTCTCCAAATTCTTTTTGTTTTTCTTTAATAAAAGCAATAGCATCCTCAATATTAGTAACTAGTACTCCACCTTGTTTAATTAATCCAGTCACATATAAATTTTGATAACTATATTGCTGTTCACCAAGACTAGAACAACCGCCTCTATCTTTTTCTTCGGAATGAGTCAAATAACATTGTCTATTATCAGTACAAATACCAACAATATATTTGTGGGCGCCTTGAGCAATTTTTTCGTGAAATTTCCCTATCTCAGCGCAAGTGCCGGATGGTAATACATCGCCATCTATGCAAGCAACTAATATGTTAGTATTATCTAATCTTTGATTATCACCGCGCGCGATAACTTGACTATCTCCAAATTTCTTTTTTCCTTCTACTCCATTAAAATCAGCTTCTAATGGATTATATAAATCTACATTTTTAATTTCAGTTCTAATTCTTCTTGCCCATTCAGTATTACGAAGTAAATCTCCATAATAAAATATACTTCCAGCCAAATAAATATTTAACATTTATTTCTCTCCTTTAATTCTATAATCTTTTGATTAGTAGAACCTCTATAAGGAAAATTAACATCTAATAGAGATTCAATAAAAGGCCCATCTACTAATACATCTATATAATTCATTATTGGTAAATCCTTGACTTGTTCATATAAATAACCAGTATAGCACCAAATATTTTTAGTGGGAAATTTCTCCTTAATTTCTTTACATAATTTTAATATTTCTTCTCTATTTTGAGGTGCTAATGGATCTCCTCCAGATAATGTCAGACCAGAAATATAATCTTTAGATAATTCTTCAAATATTTCTTTTTTAGCATCCTCATCAAATAATATACCACTATTATAATCCCAAGTTTGTGGATTTTGACAACCTTTACAATGGTGATTACAGCCACTTACAAATAAAGTGACTCTAATCCCATCTCCATTTAACATATCATTATGATTAATATTATGATAATTCATTTTAACCTCTACATAGATTTTCTATCTTTTATTTCTGCCATTTTTGCTTTATTATATCTTGATTTACCGTGTACTCGAGTATAACCTAAATAACCATTCATACGGTCTATTTTTGTAACAAGCGCACTACCACATTTTGGACATATATCCATATTTAATTCTTGGTGTCCGCATTCTTCACAATAAGATAAAGATAGATTAACACCTTCATAGAAACCATATTTCATTGCTCTTCTTATTAATGTTTTCATAGCACCTAAATTATACATTACAGGGTATCTACAATATTGAATTTTACCACCATTAAATAGATTCCAAAATCTTTTTTCTAAATCTTGTTTTTGTATAGGTGTTATATCTTCCCATACCCCACAATGGAAACTATTTGAAACATATTCTTTATCACTTACATTTTTTATAATGCCATATTTATTTCGAATCTGTTCGGATTGAAGTCCGCATAAACTTTCGGCCGGAGTACCATATATAGCATATAAAATGTGGTCTTCTTCTTTAAATTGATTTATCTTTTTATTTATATAATCCATTACCTCTAGAGCAAAGGAACCATCTTCAACTATAGATTTTTGGTGCCAAACCTGCTCCAATTCATTTAAGGCTGTAATACCAAAACTCATTGTCATAGGTCTTAAAAAATCTTCCCCTAATTCTTCATTTGGGTTTTTATAACCATTTAAGAAACCACCTTGACAATAACCTAAAGGATTTGTAGATGCCTTTTTATGTGATAAAAAATTAAATGTTTTCTTATGTAGATTTCTAACTAACTCTAGATAATAGTCTAGTACTTCATAGAAATCTCTATTCTCTTTCTTTGCTTTTAATGCTATCATTGGTAGGTTTAATGATATGGCACCTAAATTAAATCTACCCACAAATACTGGTGAATCATTTTCATCGGCTGGTTTAAAACCACCTCTCTCAAACCATGGGCTTAAACTGGCCCGGCAGCCCATCAAAGAAACAACTTTTCCATATCTTTTATACATCTCAGGTATATAACCTTCACCTGTTAAAGATAAATAATCTGGATACATTGCCTTACTTGAACATTCTATTGCTTTATTAAATAACCACTCTAATTCTTTTCCTTCCCCATGTAAATTTTCATCATATAGGAAAGTTAATTTTGGGAATAAAACAGGTTTCTTAAATCCTTTTTTACCTTGACCATTTTTTCTTACCTCTAAACATATTTCAGATGCTAATGTTTCAAATCTATTCCTACCTATACCAAATGAAATACTTATGAATGGATAATCTCCTCTACTTGATGCTATAGTGTTAAATTTATATTCCCAACCTTGAAAGCCTTGTTCCATTTCTCGTCTAACCTTTTTTAATGCTAAATCATGTGCTAAGTTTTCAAAATGTCGTTCTTCTGAATCAAGTAAAGGCATCTTTTCTAAATAATTAGCAATATTTAAAAATTGATCTAAATATTCAAGATAATATTTGTCATAAGATTTTTTAGCATAAGGCGCGAGCAATTTGTCTACTTCTGGAATGGTAAAACCACCATATTGTTGGGATGAAGCAGATAAAGTTACATCAGAAATGACATCAAAAGCGGTGTCTAGTGAATTAGGAGTATTATACCATACATTTCCCATTTCAAAACCACTATTTAATAAATTTTCCATATCAAAGAGACAGCAGTTCATTGTGTCTAGTCTAGCACTTCTATCGTGAGCATAAATATAGCCATCTTTCATTGCTTGGCGTTCAGCTACATTTAAGAAGAATTGTTTGTATAATTCTCCATTTAAAGTGTCATATACTATAGAGCGTTGTGTACTTACTAGCGCGCTATCTCGATTGGCATTATCAGTATCTCCAAGATATTGTAAATCATTTCTCTTTTGATATACTTTATCTAAAATAGTTACAAAGCTAGTTTTATAGTTCCTGTAATCCTTGTAAGATTCAGCAACTTTTGGGTTAACTAAACTTAATCCATTTTCAACTAATATATGAAGATTTTTTATATCTATATTATTATTATTTAAATGATTAAATATATAGTCCTTTAATTTATCATAATCTGAATCACTTAATTTAATTAAAACTCGTTCAGCGCTTTTTGATACGGCAATTTTTATTTTGTTAAAATCAAAATCTTCTAAAGTTCCGTCTTTCTTTATTACTCTCATTTTTCCTCCGAATTTGAAGTTTTTAATCCTTCAATAAATCCTAGAGTATATTGGTGCTTCATTTCTTCATCAATATTCTTCATAATATTAGGAAAAAGACTACTAATTAAAAATTCAAAAGTAATATTTATTTCCGAACCATTGAGATTTTCTTTAGCATAGGTTTCCGCTTTTTCAATAACTTTTTTAACACGATTTATACTTACATAATTTAAACTTTCAGTTTTTTTTTGGCAACCACAAATTATACATTTATCGTTATCATAGATATGCTGACATTTTTGTCTTAATTCAAAAAGTTGATTTTGTAAGTCCATACTTTGCTTATCTAAGGGAAAAGTTGTAATATTAATTTGATTGTGTATTTGACAAATTAAGTTATCGATTTTTTCTTTTAGTTCTTTTTGTTCTTTATTTAATTCCATTATCTTCCTCCAGTTTATGTATTGAAGTTTCATAAAACTTCGTAAATAAAGTATAATTTTTTTCTCTTACAAATTTGAATATTTGCCTGATTTGAGTTTTAGTTAAGTAATCATTATAATATTTTTCTAAATTTTTATCTTCTCTTGTATTTTTAGCAAAATCATATAAAGTATCATACTCTATTTTATATAAATAATTATCACAACCAGTGTTCTTCATACTATTTAGATAAAAATTAAATAATTTTAAAACAAGTTCCCATCTTTTATCAGAGAAAAAACCTTTATCATATCTAAGTGTAAAAAATATACGACGACTACGTGCTATTACTATTTGATTTAAAATCATTTCTAGTCCATATTCAATTAAAAATTGCTCTGTCACTTTTTGTGTAACATTATAACCAAAATAAGTGTATATAGTTTTTCCATTACACAAATTGATCCATTGAGTAAAATGATCCATATCCAATATACCAAGGTATTCTATCTGAAAGAAATAATTGCTAGTTTTAAAACTACACCATTCAATCAAGTCTTGTCCATTATTTACTATAATAGGAAATTTACTTCCAATTGCAGTAGCCCAACCATCAGTGCGTGCTCGCGCCAGTATTTTTTTAATTTCTGGTATAATACCTTCTATTTTATTTAAGTCATAATCGTGAAAAATTATAGTTCTTGCTCCTTTTAAATTTTTAAATTGAGAACCATAATCTTTCCAAATTGTTTTTCCATCTAAAGACATTCTACAATGCTCAGCCGCAATCATAGCATTAAATATTTTATCTTTTCCTTTTTGCGCGCAGAATGGTTTTCTAAATTTTTCATATAAACTAGTATCTGGTGAACATTTTTCTATATTTAGGTCTAGTGGTTGATAGGTATTTCCAGTAAAAGCATATCCACCGCTTTCTATATTTTTATATTCCAAAATTTTACTTGGAAACATTCCATCGTTATAATCTTTACGATAAAATAATTTTTCGTGTCTTTCAGGATAAATTTCAGAAGAGAGAAGAACTATCTCTCTTCTTTTTTTATAATAACTTGAAATCTTCATCGCTTCTAAATTAAATACTGTATGAAGATATATATTCATATCAGCATCAATTATTGATATTGACATTTTATTCTCCTCTGTTTCTAGTTATAATCGTTCCATCTGGATTAATCTTTTCAATAAGCTCTATTTTATGAAAAGGCGTTGCTTTATAAGTTTTAGCTAAAAAAGAATCTCCACTTCTAATACCAGTTACAATGATTTTATTTCCACGACTAAATGCTGATTTTTCAATTATATGCTTTTTTCCATCGGCACCGCGCTCACTTATTTGTCTATCATATTCTTGAAAAACTCCATAAACTTTAACAGTAACGACTCCAGTAGTTGTTAATAGCGTAACAAGTTTTTTACTTTTATCTCTATCTAAAACAGTTCCAGCAATTCTATGAAGTTTATAAATAGGAATAAATTTACCTTTAATAGGAATAGATCTGTCTAATTCTGGTTCTTCTGATAAATCTTGAAAATTACTAAAATCATAATATTCATTTAATACTGGCTTAAGTTCATGTTCATTGATATAACAAGATAAACTGTCCATTTCCCATTTGCTTATAGAACCTAAGCAATATTTATTCCACATATCAGAAACAATCTTATCATTTACTCTTTCTAATAATTCAGAATTATTGTTTTTAATATAGGGGCGCACTATATCCATTTGAGATTGATATATATTTTCCCAATTATTAGTTGTAATATAGAAACCACTTTCTGCTACATCTGAACTATATAATTTATCCATATCAAAATTTTCAGAATAAAAATTAAAACTGATATTATCTAGAAGTAAATATTCCTTTTTATTATTTGCATTAATTTTCTTCAAATATTTATTAAAGTTAAAAACACGCTTTTGTAAATCATATTTGTCTGGAATTAAATCAAAATCAATTAACATTTTCATATTTTGAAGTGTAATTCTTTTTTTAGTATCACTAACTGAATATATATATTTTTTCATTAATTCAATTCGTTCTCCAAATATATCAAATGCGCCCGACTTAATTAAATTAATCATTTGTGGTTTATTTACTTTAACTTTATTTAAGAAATCTTCTAATGATTTATAAGGTCTATTTTCAATTATTATTTTAATTAAATCATTACCTATTCTTGTAATTCCACTTAAACCATATCTAATGGCATTATTATCTATATCTGGAGTAAAAGTAAAACTAGAACTATTAATATTTGGTGATATAATTTTTACCCCAGTACTTGTAATTTTACCAATAGCAGATGCTATTTTACCATAGTTAACGGCTTTTGTCTTTTTTTTCTTTTTTGAAGAAGTTTTTTGCTCTTCGTCATCTTCTATTTCTTCATCATCGTCATCATTATCATCGTCTTCTAAGTCAAAATTTTCTATATCATCATAATATTCTTCTTCACAAGAAATAAAATTTTCTTCTTCTTCTGATTCTAATTCATCTTCTTCATTGCCGCCAGCATCAGATATTAAGCAGGCGCAATTCCAATATGTAATAGGAAATTTAAAAGCTAAATTCATTTCTTGCAAAGCTACAAGTGAATAGGCGAGGGTATGTGATTGGTTGAATCCATACCCACGACTCATGGCGATCAGAACTTCCCATACGTATGTCGCGAATCGTTTATCAATTCCTTTTTCTTCAATAGTTTTGTAAAATTCTTCGGTTAATATTTGATAATCTTTAGGTGATTTTTTTGCAATAGATTTTCTGAGACGGTCGGCCCAAGTCAAATTAAACCCTCCTAATTCTGGTAATTGTACTAATTCCATAAATTGCTCTTGAGCAATACATAGACCATAACTCATTCCCAAAACTGGTTCAAGAATTTTCTTATACTTTAAATCTAATCCATATTTTTCAATCTCTGAATCCCATTGACTACTATCTGCTTTAAATCTTGCCAATTTTTCAGTTGGCATTTCTCCACCTTTTTCTTGTGCCATTAATCTCAAAGTTGAATTTAAGATAGCCAAATCATCTACTGAGGTTGGATGTAATTGTGCTATACCTTGAATTCCCGTTTGTCCTTCCATTTGAAATAACGAATTAATCTTATGTTCCCACACCATTTCCCACATTTTAGGATCATTTCTTTCGAGATTGTAAATACCTATTACATTTTCATAAGTTTGTTTTAAAGTGTTTTCCCTAATGATTAACCCATCTTCACAGAGTAAATCAATACAATTATGTATTTTATCTAATGCTTCAACCGATAAGGCATCATATTTAATAAGACTCGCTGCTTCAGCATCATGGAGTTCGAATTGAGTACATATTGTTCCATCTGGTGCGCGCATTAATCCAGTAGATTCAGTAAAAGGTTCATCTACAAATATGACTCCACCAGCGTGTAAGCCAGAACCACTAATTAGTCCTTCTATGCTTTTTGCAACTTTCCACAAATCTGGATAATTTTGAGTCATTTCAATTACGAATTGTTTAATTGGTTCCCAACCATTTTCTTGGTCACCATTCATACATTGGTCTAATGTTCTTAATTGTCCACGGTCAGCTGGAATTAAAGAAGCCAAATATTGAGCTACATCAACATCTATCCCCAGACCTCTTGCCCCAGTAAGTATTGCTGATTTTGATTTTTCAGTTCTAAAAGTTGCTACATTTGCTACTCTATCTTCTCCATAATAATCTCTAAAAGCTTTTAAAACATCACTACGTCGGCCGCCTTCGATATCGAAATCTACATCCAATACAGATACACGTTCTGGATTAAGGAATCTCCAAGAGAAACACCTAGTTGTTTCACGCAACGGATTAATTTGAGTAATTCCTAAAACATATAATAATATAAAACCTACGCCAGAACCACGTCCAGGGCCTACTAATGAACCAGCTTGCCAACATATGTCAATAATATTTTGAAGATTAAGGAAGTAAGCTGACCAGTGCGCCTTATTAATGTTAGAAGATACCCAAGTCATATTTAAGTTTTCATTAATCTCGTTATATGCCCTTTCATTTTGTAAATCTTTGTGAAAACTTATACCATCTAGAATAGCATATACTAACTCATTATCACCTTTATATTCAGAATTATGAAAAGTTTCAAGCATAGGAATTTTTTTATACCAGTCATTCAAATTATAGTTTTTATTAAAGGTTTTCCATTTTAAATCTGGAATTCTTAATGGTTTTTGCAATGTATAATCACTACACATATTACCAATTTTTTCTATATTTTGATATGCTACTTGTAATTGTTCTTCTGTAAAATAGTCAAAATAACTTTCTAATTCTTCAGTTCCCATCATATAAGTAGTTGCATAAAATTCATCAACTTCTCTATCACCATCTTGTGCGTTTAGATAGGCTTTATGAATTAATCTATCTTCTTTTTTAAGATAATGACTATCAGTAGTAATAATATAACCGATATCTAATTGTTTTGAAAATTCTAGTAATTTTTTATTAACTTTAATTTGATCTTGATTGTGACTAGGTTGCATCTCCAAAAAGAAATTTCCGTGGCCAAATACACTGTCCATTTGAATAATCCAAGTTATTAATTTATCATCACTTGTTCCACGCAAAATTTGAGTTGGTAACACCCCTCCCAGACAGGCGCTACTCCCAATTACATGACCAGGATTCGCGCCAATAATATCAAATAAATCTTGATAATAGGTTGGAACTCTACGCATACCACGTGCCATATAGCTTCTTTGCCAAGCACGAGTAGAAATTTCCATTATTTGTTTTGCACCAATTAAGTCTTTTGCTAATAAAATAAAGTGCCAGTATCTATCAGTTTCTCTATTAAAATTTTGAGCATTTAAACCATTACGACATAAATAAATTTCATTACCTCTTATTACTTTTAAATCTGGATGTTTCTTAGCAGCCTTCTCTACTTTTAACCAGCCAGATAATGATTCGTGATCAGTAAAAGCAATTAATTTATGCCCTAATTTTTCTGCTTGATTTAGAGCATCATCAATCTTAACGATACAATCGCGTAAACGAATATTTGAATATTCTGTATGGTTATGTAAACTGCCGACATATGATAATTTCCCCATATTTTCTCCTTTTTATCTTTATAGTAATATTATAACATATTTTTATAAAAAAATCAAATATATTTATTTTAAAAACTATATTTATTTATTGAACTAATTTGATAGTCATCAATAAAAATTTGAGGAATAATATGACCACCCCATTCATTTATATTTGCTCTACCAACAATTTCTAGTTTTATTGTATCTATTTGTTCTTTAATCTCTTCTATTAAGTCTTTTGCTTTAAATTTCATAAATGCTATACCATTGCTTTCTATTTTTAAGGTGTCTTTATTGGCGCCCATTATTTTTATATCGGCAGGATTAACATAGATGTTGTTGACATAAATCAAAGGGGTTGGATTAGATTGTCCCCAAATATCTTCAGCTTTACCCAAAGTTAACACTAATGTTCTTAAATCT
Organism: uncultured Mollicutes bacterium; assembly: GCA_937893635.1. The sequence goes on from CALBGF010000106.1 coordinate 49,419, forward strand.
GATTCATTACATTCTCTCATAAAATTAACATTATAAACATTTTCATCAAAATTAAAATCTTTTAATTTTTCATTAGCATACTTAATAAAATTATCTAAATTCCTATCTGGTATAGAACAACCACAAGCTTGAGCATGTCCTTGCGCATATTCAAATAACCCGCTATCAGTCATGAATTGTTTGAAATCTTTTAGTTCACTTTGGTTAAGCCCACGGGCGCTACCACGAACATAACCTTCGTCATTCAATCTGGCCACAATTGTCGGTTTTTTATATTTGGCAGATAACTGCATACATATTAAACCATTTAATTCCGAAGGAAAATTATCGTCATTATCTAATTTAATAAACAATACTTTATTTGATAGTAAATCATTTTTAAATATTTTATTTTCTAATCTAGCAGAAATTTCCTCTTTAAGTTTTGCTTGATGATTTTTAGCATTGGTACATACTCGTGTGGCTTCAACGCTTGCTTTTTCAAAAGTGCCTTTAGCACCTCTTTTGTTACAAGGTACTAATTTATTACCATCTATAAAAGCTTGAAACATTAGTTCTTTATCCTCCATAGAACCTACTCTGATAAGAGCATTTACCAAAGGTACTATATAGAAAGCTACTGAAATAGGATTAGTCTTACTCAAAATTTCTTCCCAACTAGCATTCATCTTCCCAGTAATAGAATAAGCTTGTTTTTCAAGTAAAGCTTTTAAAAAGATATTTTTTATATTAGACAAACCTTTTTTAATTATGAAACGATTTTCCATTTCTAATACACTGCCCATATCTCCAATAATACCAGCAGCCGCCAAGTCAATATAATCATCAGCGTAATTAAGATTTAGCTTTTTATCTAGATGGCGACAAAATTGATATACGACACCAGCACCAGTTAATTCTTTATTTTTATATAATGGACTTAATTGATTATTTATTACTACAGCATTATCGCTTAATTTTACATCGGTTAAATGGTGATCTAAAATTAAGCAAGGAATATGTATATCTTGAAGCATATCGTGATATTTTGCATCATTACTACTTGAATCGGGTAGAAGTATAAGATCATATTGTATACCTTCTTCTAAAAGTCGGTTTATATGGTCCTCCAAGCCATGTTGTTTTCCACTGTGTAGAAAATATTGTATATCACATTCTGGATTAAATCTTTTTGTATATTGATATATAATTGCTGCCGATGTGAATCCATCCATATCACTATCTACTATAACCAAGATATGAGAATTTGGTTTTTGAACAGAGCGTAAATACAAAACCGATCCAAATTCCATATTTTTTAAATCTGTTGGCGCTTGTAAATAACTATCATTAGGTTCAAAAAAATCTTCTATGTTTTCTACTCCCCTTGCGCGCAATAGTTGGTTTAAATAATCTTCTTTAAAATTTTCATTTACTAATTTACACTTCATTTATTCTACTCTTACCCTTTTTTCTAATAATTTTTTAAAAATTTCTTCTCCTTTATCAGTAGGAGAATCTTTCAATTCTAATAAATTTCGTCTATCATATATAAAAGAAAAATCACAATAGTTGTTATATTTTTTACATAAATTATATAACTTATTAAAATATTTTTCTTCTCCTTTCAATTCTTCTTTATCAAAACAAATTACGATTTCTTGTGGTTGACAATATTTCAGCAATAAGTTTAATTGATATTTATTAAACTGACTGCCGCAAACTGCTACTCCACAATTTAACATACTAAATTTTTCTGATTGAAGCACACTTTTTTCGGCTTCAAATATATAACATACTCCAAGCTTTTTAATATTTTCTTTATTTTCATAAAGTCCATATAAATTTAAACCTAGTGGATGTTTATACCAGATTTGTTCTATTTTAACTGGAGTGTACTTACCAACATTTTCTATTTCCCAATCAGATAGCGCACGACCTCTTATTCCTATTAAGCGTCCATTAACATCTCGATGTGGAATTATAATTTTATTTTGAGAAATAGAATATCGAATACCATATTTATCCATTGCCTCTCTAGTGATTCCATCGTTTAACCATTCAGGTGGATATTTCTTAACAAAAGTATCTAGCGCGCCTTCTGAATATTTAGGTAATTGAATTTCTTCTCTTTTTTTTAAATATTTATCTTTTAAACTTTTATATTTAGGAATTACAAAACCTTCCTCTTGTTTATCTCCAACTATTAAATTATATATATCATTATACCAATCATATTCTATTTGTTGAGCATTATAATAATTTTTTAAAAATTTAAAGATACTCATATTCTGACACTCAGTATAACAAACAAAAATTTTATTATTTTTATAATAATAAAGTTTATGAGAAGCATCTTCATTGTCTTTATGATTATGACAAAAGGTTTGCATCAATAGAAAACTGCCTTTATCTTCAAATGGTATATCTAATTTATTTAAAATTTGTTTAACTCTATCTTCGGTTAAATTATCTATAATACTTTGATAATCCATATTATTTATTTAATTCCTTTACAAATTTTTCTATTTCTGTCAGTTCGGTTTCATCCCAACTTTTCATATTATAATCATATTCATCTTCATAAAAATTTTCGATTGGTTCTAATCGAGCATCTGTTATAAATAAATCTTCTTTTTTCATTTTTCCCAAATCTGCTATTGACCAAATTCTAACTTGAGTCCATTTGCCACTTCTAACTTTAAATATGTCAGTTACAATAGTTGGCTTTTTCCCATATTTTTTAATTAAAGGGTCTAATGTTTCTAATTCTTCTGGAGTAGGACGCGCCATAATAGCTCCATTATCTGCCTTATTAATAGTTGCGCGGCCGCCCGCTAGTGAAGCTTCGTTTCTAATATTTTTGTTATCGTCAGCTTTAGCATTGACCTGCGTAGAAGTAAATACGCTTACATTTAATTCTACTGCCAAATCTTTTAAGGCGGTTGCAAACATTAATAATATTTCATCATCTCTTAAAGAAAAACCTTTAAACTCTTTTAGCAATGCTGGATTGATAAAGATATAATCAAAAAATACATATCTAATATCTTTTGTTAAACATCTTTCTCTTACTACAGTTTTAACTAATTCGATAGTAGGTGCTGGTATTTTTTCTATAATAAAATTGTCAGCATATTTTTGAATAATTTGAATAGCTTTATTAATAATTTTTGTTTCTTCTTCATTAAAATTACCTAACTTAAATCTATCTTCATTAATGTCTGTTAAATATGCTAGCACCATTTTTTTAATTTGTTTGAAAGATTGTTCTGTAATTATAAATAATACTTTTTCACAATTGCCAATTTGTTCCCATTCTTTCTTTTTTGAATCATATCTAATTGGATAGGCTAGATAACAGGCATCAGCTACAGCGAGTCTTGTCTTGCCCACTCCACTAGAGGCTGACCTGATAGTTAAAGCACCAAGTTCCGCGCCACCCAACACTTTATTAAAAATTTGTCCTTGAATTGGCAAGCCAATATCAACGGTTTCATTCAATTCACTTATAAATTCTTCAATATTTTCAGCCATACTTGTAGATTCTATTTCAGCGCTTTTAGCATAGCTAGATTCTAATCTAAGAACTTTTTTCTTAATATTATCACAAATATCTTGTGTAGTTAAATTTTCAAAATTAGCATTAATTTCTTCAGCATTAGATTTTGTTAAATCTTCTTGATAAAAACTAGAAATATCAAATCCTTGTTTTTCTAAATCTCGAAGTAAGTTCAATTTTTTAAGTTTATTATAATAATAATCAAAATTTTCTACTTTTGAAAGTTCAATAATATCTTGAACATATTCGATACCATTTGAATTTTTAAAAGTAGTTGCTGCGACATCATCTACTTGTAAATAATTCTCAATATCAATAGGATTAATACTTGTGGCATTTTTTCTATATAATCCATTAATTGCCATAAATATATACCTTTCTAAACGAGTATTAAAATCAGTTAATTCTAAATTATATTTATCTACTTCACTTAATAATTGTGGTTTTTGAATTAAACAACCAAGCACTTGTTGAATAGTTCCTTTGTTATTCATTAATCATCTCCCAAAGCTTCTACCATATCGAAACTTATATCTTTTCTATTTTTAACTGTAGTTCTTTTTTGAGTCACTGTTTTATATTGTATTTGTCGAGATGCCATAATTTGCTGTTCAATTCTATCACAAATACCTTTATCTTTTAAATTTCGTTCTCCCCAATAACTAGTTCCTTCGGTATAAATAAATGGAACAATTCCTATACCATTTTCACTTTTTGTAATATCACCTTTAGCTACTTCATAAAAATATCTTAAACTAAAATAAATGCCTTTAGGCGTCATTCCTTTTTTTATAAAATTTTGCCACTGACTTTGAAATTTAGTAAAATTTATTGACATTTTTAAATCTTTTTTTAAATAGTCATAAACGCAAGAAAACCACATTTCTTCACTTATTTCTATTGTGATATCATTTTCTTTTATTGCGCCTTTCTTTTTGGCAAAATCGTTATAACAACTGGTATGATAATACCAATTACGACTAGGTACTACCCATTCGGAATCGTCCATTTTATCAATATCCATTTTAGCTTTACAAATACGACAATGTACTATATGCATAATAACTCCTTTTTAATCCTTATATTATAATTATAACATATTTTTATAAAAAAGTCAAATTATATAGAAAAAAGGCATAAAATAAGCTTTATGCCTTTTATTAATTATTAATATATTAATATATTAATTTATTGTTGAGAGAATAATTCTTTCATTTCTAAAATTACCAAATTAAATAAATCTACTTGATCTTCAGTAATTTCTGAAAGCTTAATAGGCCTGCCAAATATCATTTCTACTCTTTTTAATATTCTTTTAGCCATTTCTTGCTGCTTTTCAGTTTGTCCGTCACCAACCATTTTTTGCCACAAATCAGCGGCCTCTTGTTTGATAGAATTATAATTAAGTTCTTCTGTTTGCTTAATTTCTTGTTTATCTACTATCTTGGCACCATCAAGTTTTTCTTGCTTATCAATAGCTTCTCCGATAGCATCAACTAATTGCTGATAACCAAAATCTATCTTTGGAGCAAGATATTTATATCTACTACCAGCAATAACTCTAGGAGTTTGACGAGTATATAAATATCTATGACTATTTCCTTCTTCATCCCACTCTTGATTAATATAACCAATAATATCTACGATACGATTACAAACTGGATAGCATCTTTTATTTAAAGCTGGTGAATAAAATTCAAGCTCATTACCATCTACTACTTCTTTTCTAATAGCAACGTGCGCAATTAAAACAAGACCATAACCCATCATTGTTATTTTTCTTAAACAATTTTCAAATTCTTTGGTAAGTTGTGAGTATCCCTGACCCCATGGTATATCACCGATGGTTTGTACGCCGTTTTGTGAACAGATAAATTGCTCACATAAGTCCCAAGCAATAGATACAGTATCAATAGTGATTGTATCATACATTGCTTTAGCTTCAGGTTTTTCAAGTTGTCTAAGAATAACTTTAAAGTCAGCCCATTTCGTTACATCAATCGCTTTTGCACCACTAATATTATTATATCCACGCTCAAAAGCAAGTAATAAATTTTTAGGAAAGGCGCAAGCTAAAGTTGTTTTACCCATTTTAGGTAAAGAGTAAATAAGAACATATTTACCCTTTAAATCTCTAGAAATGGTAGTTGGTTGTAAGTTTAAAATATCAATCATTTCTTACTTCCTCCAACCTTTTTATTAAAATCCTAAATCAGCAAATTTATTAGTTTTTGCTGCAGGAGCGGCACCACTATTTCCCTTATTCATTGTTTTATCTTTAAGATTAGCTAATCTAGTCTTTCTTTCAGCAAGAGCTGCCTTAACATCATCTGGATTAAGGGCAAAATCACCTTCAAGAGCTGTAGATGATCCACCAGTAATTACAAGTTCACTAACAGATACGGTTCTGTTATATTCTACTGGTTCACCAAAATCAACTTCTTTTGTAATAGTTTCAATTTTTGAAGTGAAATTTAATTTACCAGCGGCATTAACTGTATCACCTTCGTTCCAATAATTTGAAACACCATCAATAACACCTTTATTAATAGCATAGAAAGGTACAATGTCAACTTTTCCACCATATTGAGGAATCATACCTATAACTTTATATTTATCTGTTTCAGTACCATCTTTATCAAGTTCAAAACCTTTTTGTCCTACCATAAATGTAACAGTAAAGCTAGCTTCTGGTTTACAATCTTCTTTTTTAATCTTAGTTACGAATGTTGCTGTAATTCTAGGGAAAGATACTAAATTACCATTTTGATTGTAATATTCATTCATTCCAATTTGACCACGAGTAATACGTACTCTATCTGCACTGTCAATATCAGATGCGGCAATTGAAACATATTCGTTTAAAATTCTTTCAATTGATTCAAATCCTGGATTTGGTGAACCACTATTTGTATATTTAGTAGCAAACATATGAACTGGAATTTCTAATTCTGTATCTTCGCCATTAATTTTTTGATTTACTCTAACTTTGATGCTTCCACCGATTGTTTCTGTGTCTACACCATTTTTCTTAAAAGTTCCCTTTTTTAAATCTACTTCACTTAAAATACCTTCAATTTTAACTACATTTTCTTTTTGTTCTAACATTCTATTTCTCCATTTTTAATATTTTTTCTTGAAACTTTTTAAAAATTAAGAGCGTTAAAAGAAATATTAACGCTCTTGATTTGTTTTAAATTATTGCTTAAAATTATTCAGCGTCTACAGGTTGAACAAAGTTTACACCAGCTTCTGTAAGTCTAACTACTGTAATTTTCTTTCCATCTTCTGTTTTACCGATATCTTCTCTTACAGCAAGTTCATTTTTTACAAGTGAATTAACTCTTCCTGTAACTGAAGCGATTTTATCAAGTCCCATACCTTCCATAATATCAGTAGTTTTTACTTCGCCACCTTTTTCCTTAATAAATTCTAATGTTTCTAATGTTTTTTGAGCAAGTTTTGCCATTTTTAATTTTCTCCTTATTTTTTAATTCCGTCTTTTAATTATATTTTATTTTTGTTTTATTTATTAAAAATCAGTCTGACGGTTACAACTGATATTTTAGAAAGTTATTTCTTTTAACTTTCTATATATATTATAATATAAATTTTCTAAAAAATCAAATTTTTATTTGTTCTCAATTTTTAAAATTTATATTAATTAAATATAATATATATAAGAATAATTAAATTATCTTTCTTTAACTTTCTATATATATTATATATTAATTTTTTCAAAAAATCAAATTTTAGTTTTCTAATAATTTTATAATATTTGTTTTATTATCAATTTTAATAGCTTTATTACCTATCGTACCTTTAGAAAGTAAAGGTATCTCTTGTGAACTGAGTTTTATATTACTTTTTGTAGTAACTATAATTAAATTTGTATCATTTTCAATAGGTAGGAAGTCTGACATCCAATCATCTTCATTTATTTTTTGTATTTTAGAACCTTTTGTATTTTTAGTTTGGATTGGAAATTCATTAATATTAGTTTTTTTAATAAAACCATTTCCACTAATAGAATAAATTAATTTATGATTATCTTTAATTAAGTTCGCACTTGATACTTTATCATTGTTATTTAATTTTATTCCATGAATACCACTAGTTACTCTACCCAAAGGCCTAATATCATCAGTTTTGATAATTAAAAAATTGCCCATTTCTGTCAACAAGCCAATTTTACCGCTATTACCCATAAAAAGAACATTAATTATTTCATCATCACCTTTAAGGTCAATAGCTTTAATACCACTATTTCTATTAAAATTGTACTCGGACAAAGCTGATTTTTTAATCATACCATTTTTAGTAATACATATAATATAATTATTATTAACATCTAGATTATTTGATTTAGAAGTAACGGCGCATATAGATTCATTATCTTTAATATTTATTAAATTAGTTAAAGAAATCTTTTCTTCTAAAGGAAGGGCGCCTCCATAACAATGATATACATTTCCACTATTAGTAAAGAATAAAATTTCTTCATTTGTATCTATTACTTTTGAAGTAATAACATACTCTCCATTTTCTAGTTTGAATTTATTGCCAACTCCGCCTCTTTTTTGCGTATAAAGAGAAGAAGTTTCCATTGAAAAGATATTACCTTTATTTGTGATATTAATATTTAATTGTTTTATTTCAATTTCTTCTTCTTGTTCAGCATTTCCTTCAAGATTGATAATTTTAGTTCTCCTTTCATCACCATATTCATTACATATTGCTTTCCACCCGATCTTGAGCTCATTATTAAATAATACTTCATTGTCTAAAATTCCTTTTATTCTATTAGATTCTTTTTCTAAATCAGTTTTTTCTTTTTCTAATTTTTGAATTTCTAAGTGAGCTAATTTACTTAATTTCATATCTAAAACTGCTTTTGCTTGTTCTTCATCTAATAAAAACTTATCTTGCAAAGCAATGGCCGCAGTCGCAGTAGAAGCACTAGATTTAATCGTATGAACTACTTCATCAATATTTGCCATACAAATTAAAAGTCCATCTATAATATGTATTCTATGTTTGATTTTATTTAAATCAAATTCAAAACTGCGCTTGTACATAAGTTTTTCATGCTCTATATGCTGTAATAACATTTCTTTTAACCCCAAAGTTTTTGGAGTGCGGCCGCCATCTGTTAGAACATTCATATTAATAGTAAAATATGACTGTAAAGAAGTTTCTTTATATAATAACTTTAAAACTTTATCTGGATTAGCCTTTTTAGTTAGATAAATAATATAATCTACAGTTTTTCCACAACCATTATTAATAGATTCAATACCGCAATCTGGTACTTCTTCTACTAATTTTTTAATTTGTTCAGAAATAGTATCGGCATAGACGCCATAAGGGAATTCTTTAACCACAAAACTTCTTTCTTTTTCATTAAATTCAATAACACTTCTTAATTTACAAGCAAAACCAGTTCCTTGTTTTAAAGAGTCTTTTACTTGGTTAGGATTAATCAAAATACCACCAGTAGCAAAATCTGGTAGAATATCTATATCTAAGCTTGGATTATCAATTAATTCAATCATAGCATTATTAATATCTCTTAAATTAAATTGTGGTATACTTGCACTGAGAGAGACTCCAATACCAGTTGAACCATTTACAATATTATAAAATCCCTTAGAACATAAAATTTTAGGATACTTTTCAGTTTCATCAAAATTATCAGCCCAGTCATCTATCGTATTTTTTTCAATATCTTTGAATAAAGAATAGCCTAATGGGCTGAGTCTTAGTTCAGTATATCTTGCGGCAGCTTCATCTCCAGTAGCATTAATAGTACCACTATTACCTTGACAGTCTTCTAATGGATATCTCATAGCAAAAGGCTTTGCCATTCTCATATAAGTTCCATAACAAGATGAGTCACCATGAGTGTAAAAGTGACCTAAACAGTCACCTACAACTCTGGCACTTTTAACAAAAGGTTTTGATGGTATATTTTTAGTAATAGAAACTTGGGAATAAGTCAACATTCTTGCCGAAGGTTTAAGCATATCTCTTACATCACAAATGGCTCTATCAAGTATAACATTACCAGCATATCTAGAAAAGTTTTCTTCTACTACTTGTTTTAAATCACTCATTATTTTCTCCTTTTATATAAATATAATAATACTTTTTTAATAAAAAATCAAATTATTATTCAATAACAAATTTACTAAAATCAATATTATTAAACACAAATTCTTTTCTATAATCTACATTTTCACCCATTAACTCTATTAAAGAATCAAGTCCTTCTTTAGAAAATTCAATAGGTTCTAATCTTTGCCACTCTTCACTAAACATTGATTCTTTTAAGTCTTGATCAGACATTTGACCTAAACCTTTATATTTTACAATAGTTCCATTAGGATGATTATTAAATTCTTCCTCTGTATAATAATAATAATTTTTATTTTTTGTTGATACTTTGTATATAGGCGCGCGCAACCAATATAAATGATTATTTTGTATTAATTCTGGGCATAATACTTGACTCATAGCTAAGATAAGGAGTCCTATATGACTTCCATCGAAATCACTATCAGAAGCAATGGCTACTTTACCATAGCGCATTTTTTCAATATTGTTTGATTTGCCATAAATTATTCCCAAAGCTTGTTGAAATAATTTTACTTCTTCATTTTGTAAACCTTCTTCAATAGAACAATTTAACAAATTTTTACATTTTCCTCTCAACATTAAGATTCCATATTTATTTGGGTCCCTTCCTATTGACATAGAACCACCGGCAGATAAACCTTCACAAAGTAAAAGAGTACTGTCTTTTCCTAATTTTCTAGCATCTCTTAACTTATCAACATTAAGAATTTTTTTCTTTTGATTTTGTTCTTGCTCTTTTGTTGCTTCTAATACTTGTTTTCTTGCGCGCTCTGCTGCTGCTTCCGCGCGAGCTACTTTTTTAAGCATTTCTACAATTTTATCAAATTCATTCTTATATTTAATACTCATAACTTTTAAAGCATCACTGAAGGCGTTAGAAGCTAATGTTCTTAAATTACTATTATTAATTTTAGATTTTGTTTGATTAGCAAAAGAAGGCTGACATACTGAACAATTAATGACATAGAATAAATTACTACGAATACTATCTCCGTCAAATTCACTTTTTGACAAAGAATTAAAAGTACGAGTAATAGCAGATTTTGCTCCAGTTATTGGAGAACCGCCTTCTGGACAGCGCAATCCATTAACAAATACATATGACTGTTCTTTATTAGCTCCCCATTGAAAAGCAATTTCCAATTTATCTTCACCATCGCTTGTCTCATAAGTAATAATATGCTCATTAAGTGGGACTTTTACATTATCTTTAACAAAATCTATAATGCCATTTTTTGCGCAATAGGTATTTTTTTGATTAGTATTAATATTTTTAATAACAAATTCTACTCCACTATATAAATATGAAATATCTCTTATGTCTTGACAAATTTTATTATATGAATAGCCTATTTGTCCATTTTTAAATACTTCTTTATCTGGAATAAATTCTATAAAGGTACCATTAGATTGTGTAGTATTTATTTCTTCATAGCTCTTAAGAAAACCCTTTTCAAAAATTACTATTGCGCTTTTTCCATCTCGATAACTCTCTACTTTAAAAAAGCTTGATGACAGACAGACACACTTGCCACCGATTCCATTCAATCCAGACGCGTTTTTATAAACATTATTATCAAATTTTCCACCCGTATGAGATTTAGAATAAATTGAAATCAATACGTTTTCGCCATCTTCTCTTATTCCAAACGGTACTCCTCTACCATAATCTCTAATACTAATTTTATTTAATTTTTCATCTAAACTAATTTCTATCTTTTTTCCATAGCCAGCCGTAGCTTCATCGGTAGAATTATTTATAATTTCTTTTAAAGCTTGATAAGTTCCTTCATTGTCATCTGAACCAAGATACATTTGGATTCTAGTTCTAACACCAGTACGGAAATCAAGACTTTTAATATCATTTATACCATAATTATTCATTCTTTTCTCCTTTTTAGAATATAAATATATTATATAATTAAAATCAAAAAAAATCAAATTTTTCAAAAAAAAGTATTCCAAATATTAAAATTTTACTTATTATATGATAAAACTAAAAAGGAGGAAAAAAAAAGATGACGAATCTTAGTGATATTAAAAATTATATAGAAGAAACACCAGAAAATACTAATTCAGTTATTCTTTTACAAATGGTACAAGATTATAACACTTCATCAATTAAAGGTTTATTAAAAGAAGTAAATGTTGTTCCAGAGGTTGTAGCAAAAGGCTACTATTTTATAGATGCTACTGGTGTATTAAGAAAAGGTACTGCTATTATTGGATCTGGCGATAGTGGCGGAACAGAAACACCAGATGAGTTTGCTCTTGAATATGGAAAAAAATATTTTACTGATTTAACAGTTAACCCAACCCAAACAGATTTAGAGAATTATTTTAAAGATAATAAAAATTATCATTTTTCTTCGCAATCTGGTGAAGCACTTGTTAATACTGGTATGACCAAAACTATTCCAAGTCTTTCTTATGTATGTAATGGTTATAAACTTGAAGATTATAATTCTACTAAAGAAACCTATATTTTATTCCAATATATACTTTATGATTCAACTGATAAGCAAAATGTGATTAATTTTCTAAAATCTAATTTAACTGGTGAATATTTAAAATCAATTAATTATTATACAATTCAAGACAATTATACTTATATAGAATCTATTAATGGAAGTCAAGAATCTATAACTGCTTATACTGAAGGTAAATCATTTGTTTCTTATGATAGAAAAGATGGATTATATATTAAAAATAATACTACTAATGAAGTTACGCAAATTTATTCAAAAGGCAGAAGCTGGAATATACACGATCGTTGGCTTAAAACTAATAATAAAGCTATTGCAACAAGTACTAATAATGGAGTTATTGTTGTTGACTCAACAAATGACAGTGTAACAGTTTTAGCCGATAGTGATACTTGGAACGATTTTAGTAGTAGTGATACTGATAATATGCTTTATGTTAAAAATGCTGATAATACAAAACAAATCTCATATAATCTTGAAACTGGCGAATCTTCAATTACAGATGTTGAACAACAACCTACTGTAAAATTATCTAAATTTAATGTAGATGGCACTAGTTATGAATTTGAAGAAGGAAGTATCTTTAAAGATTGGGTTCATTCAAAATACAACACTATTGGTTTAGTACAAGGAGAACAAAATCTCGTTCAAAACAGTGATAAAACTAAAGTCTTATCTCTTGACGAGAAAAATATAACCATTAATGATACAGTACTTTCTGGAAAAGATTATATATTAATAAATATAACAGTTGAAAAATAAAAAAAATAGAGAGTTGACTCTCTATTTTTTTCTTGTCTAATTTTCCCAATTAGAAATCATCTTTTGTCTTTTAACTTTATTAGGCACTTTGGTCCAAATTAGTTTTTCTTTAGCTCTGGTAGCAGCAACATAACTAATACAAATTTCTTCTAAATCATAAAATTTACACCCAACAACAATAACATTTTTAGATTCAAGGCCCTTTGCAGAATGAATTGTCAATAATTTTACTTTATCTTCTTTTAAAACTTGATATAATTCAGCATTGTTTAATTCGCTTCTTTTAAAAGTAACGTAAGGAATATTCATGATTTTGAACGAGCGCGCAAGCTGTTCAAGTTGCTCATTAGAACGAGTTAGCACAAACCAATCTTTATAATCTGTATGCTTTAAAAATCCTTTAGCTATTGAAACTGGATTATATTCTATTTCTTGTACTTCTCCCTTTTCTTTAGTCATTACTATTGAATAATCAGAATAATCGGGTCCAGCCAAACGAATAATACTTTTAGCGAAATCTGAAATTTCTTCTCCATTTCTATAATTTTGATTAAGATAATATAAAGTAACATCTTCTTGTTTGGCAAGATTAATAAGATAATCTGGGTTAGCGCCATTCCAACGATAGATAGACTGTCTATGATCAGCGAAAATCATCCAATTTTTGGGTTTAATTAAATCAAAAATGAATTCAAATTGAGCATTATTTGAATCTTGCCCCTCGTCAAGTAACAAGTATTTAACTGGTTTAATACAATTTGGATTTTGTTTTACTAATGCAAATAAACCTTCATAATCTTCTACTTCAATAACAGAACTTGTTTGAATATTACTACTTAATAATAAATAATTCGCATAAGCGTGAATCGTCGAGATATTAACATTAGTGTTTTTTCCCAATCTTTCTCTCATTTCGCCCGCGGCCGCATTGGTAAAAGTAATAACTACTATATCAGAAGAATTTTCTCCTTGAGAAAGTAGATATTGAACTCTGCCTACCAAAGTTCTTGTTTTTCCAGTTGCTGGACAACTATTAACAATAACTTTGGGTTTATCTGTCTTGATTATTTCCCATTGTTTTTCATTAAATTCCATATTAACCCAACCTTTGATTATATCCATAATTTTTTGTATCATATAAATCTATATAATATTTTTCTCTTTCTGAAAGTTGGTCTTTTGTGACCTTTTCTAAAATTTCCCAACTAAAATTTTGTATGCCATATTTTTTAAGCGCCCTTTGAAATTGTGAATCAGCAATACCCTCTAAACCGCAAGCACCTTTAATATGATTTACCCATCTATCGGCAATATTTACACTTTTACCAATATAGATTTCTTTTGTAGTTAAATTAGTAACTTTATAGATACCACTTATATCTTGACCTTTTAAAATTCGTTTTTCCATTTCTTTAACGTATTTAGAAACATAATTATCATATATTAATTTATTTAATAATTCAAATTTATTTAATTTATTTTTAATTTCTTTTAAAATTTGAATATCTGATAAATCTTCTTTTTTTAAACAAATTCGATAAAAGTCTTGATTTTCTTCTATCATTTTTCTTTGACGAATTTCCTCGTTAATGGCATTTTGTTTATTTTTAAAATCGTTTAAAACATCTTCGCATTGTTTAATTTCATTTTTATAATTTGAAATTTCTTCATTTAAGTCAAGACGCACGTCTGTCAAGATTTTTTCTTGATCACTAGTTAATTCATTTTGATACAATTTTAATTGTGAGTTATAATATTGTCTTAAAGTTTCATCTATATTTTTGAATTTTTCATTTATTAAATTATCTAATTTAGAATATTCCTGATATTTATCATTAAATTTTTGTTTAATTTTTTCTTTTTCTTCTTCATAAATTTTTAATCTTATTCCTTCAGAAATTTTAAAATATTTTTTGTACTTAAAATAGAATACTATAAAAAGTGCTATTAATAGCACTATTATTGTTATTGATAAAAAAATCATAATTTTCTCCTTATAATTTTATTATAAATCAAATTTTATTTTTTTTCAAATTTAAAATCTCGGAATTTTATTCCGAGATTTTTAATCTACTATTTTCCAATCAGTCATTAAATCATAAGTAACGTGGATTTCACCATTTCCACCATTAGATATATATTCGTTATAAATTTTATCTAGTACCGCGCGCTGAGTTCTGGTTAATATTTTTTTATCTTTATTTTCATCATAAATTTGTAAAATAGCGTGTCTTAATAAATCCATTTGTGAGCGAGAAAGAAAATCTATACGCTCATTTTGAATTTTGTCCTGTTCTAATATATCTGTAAGAATTGGAGTCCATTTTTCATCCATAGCTTTCGTAGTTTTAGTAACAATATGCTGCTCTGTCTTCCGTTCTTCTTTTTCTTTAATTTTCTTAAAGAAACCCAATGATTTTCCACAAACACTTAATATGCCTAAAATACAACTACAAACAGTTCCAATAGTAGTTATATATAATAAAATTTGTCCCATATTTTCTCCTAATTAGCATCTTCTTCTAAAATAGAAGTAAAATTATAAGATTAAAAATATAAATAATTACTTTTGCTGAAAAATTTTATCATTATGCCATCTATCTGTAGCCTTATATTGATTTTGAAATAAATCTGAGGGTATATTAATTTTATCTATTTCCCAAAAAGGAATTATATAAATATCAATGTTATTAGCAAGACAATAACTAATTTTTCTTCGATCATGTTCTTGATTCTTTAAAAAACCTAACCTATTCTTATGAAAATGTTTAATGAATTTATAATGTTGTTCTCCATTAAATTCAATAATTATTTGTCTATTGTTGTAATTTGGCAAATAAAAATCATATCTAAAAGCACCACCTTTTAAATCATTAAAATTTTTTTCTTGTGAAAAAACTATATTATTTTTAGATAATATAGTTTTTATTTTTTCTTCTCCAATACTCATATCATTCATACAATTTAGATAAAAGACAATCTTTCTTTAAGTCTAAATCTTCTCTCCAGCATTTTATTTTTCCGTGTCTAAGTGTAGGAACAGTATTAGAATAATCCATTTCCATTGCTGTAACTTCCATAGGCTTGAAAGCATAATTTTTAGGATTAGCACGCATATCTTCAGTAATACCACTTAACCAGCCAATAGGAATAATGTTTTCTTTTTCATCAAATACGCCTATTTCTAAACTGCCGGCCCAATGATTAAAGAAATTTTTAGTAACTGGAGTAAGACAACCATCCAAAGTACTGTCTCTGTATAAAGTTCCTTGAAGATATTCTCCAGATTTTTCATTATACCAATATTGCCAATTTTCTATTTCTTTTCCAGTATATAATTTAGTAGGTGCCATAGTCTTACCAGTAAAGAAACAATCAATAGCATTTTCTAATTCTTTTTTAACTTTAAGAGTGGTTTTTGAAGGCCTTTTACCTGGTTCATAAAGTCCATCTTTATACATAATAACCATACCCTCACCACCGCGCGCAAGAATAAGTTGTAATTGATTCCAAAGTTCAATACCATTATAATATTTTGCTATTCTTACATACTGATTAGTAGTATTAATATTTTTAACTGCTTCTGTTCTGAATTCATAGCTCTTTTTCATATAACTAATACCATTATAAGCTAAACAGTCAAAAACATAAAAATTAATTTTTTCTCCAGAATTTTGTCTATCAATGGCTTTTTCTTTTAAACAGCCAAGAATAGTTTGGACATTTTTTGAGCCTGGTTTTGTTGGCAAATATAATTCTCCAAGTAAGCAAGTACCACTAGGAAGTTCTTCAAAAAAAGAATTTAATTGTGGAACCCAATCTTTCTTATTAGCATATTCACCGTTTACTCCTCTTGAG
Organism: uncultured Mollicutes bacterium; assembly: GCA_937893635.1. Next base: position 66,204 of record CALBGF010000106.1, read on the forward strand.
CGACTGTATAAAAGAATATTTCCATCTTCATCTTTTACTAATTTTCCAAAGAAACCATCCATTTTTTCTGCAGCATACCAGTCTCCTGAAAATATACGCTCACGCGCAGTAGCCTTCTTTTTTTCTTCAGTCCAAGAAGAAGGTGGCGCATAATATTTCATACAATCCATTTCACCAAAATCATAATTATCAATTATTCCTAACATATTTTCTCCTTTATTTTAAGATATAATCATTATAATATAAATTTATTTTAAAATCAAATTTAAAAATTCTTTTGCTGAATCTCTTAAGTCTTCAAGAGTGCCATTATTATAAATAACATAATTATAATTATAATTAAATACATTTAAGTCGGAATCATTAGAATGATTTTCTAATTCAGCACTATGTCTTCTAATTAATAAGGTTTGTGCATTAAATTTTTCTACTAATTTATCTATTTCTTTAGGTTCTCTACAATGTATAAAAATTATTATTTTATCTAGGTCTAAATTATTCTTTTTTATTTTTTCTTTAAATTCAATTATCTTTTCTTCAATTTTCTTGATAGGAACTTCATTCCATTCGGTAAGTAATTTTTTTAAATCACTTAAAAATTTTCTATTGTGTTCATCTTTTGTTCCATCCCAACCGCAGGCGCTCGCGATTTCTTTAACAAAATCTACAGTTGAAATGTTTAGTACATATGGTAAATTCTCGCTTTTACATATAGAAACGAATTCATCTTTACCACTTTTTGGAACGCCATTAATGATTATTATTTTCATTTTTTCTCCTTATTATTTTTTAATAGGTTATATTTTATATAAATTAATTATAACATAATTTTTAATAAAAATAAAATTTTCAAATAAAAGACAGAAATTTATTCTGCCTTTTTTTCTTTTATAATTTGTTCTATTTTTTGTTTTATATATTCTTGTAAATCACTGGTTATAATAGATAAGTTTTCTTGTCCTTCTTGTGATAATATAGACATAACTGCATTAAATGTTTTATTAAATGCTTCTTTTTGCGCCTTCTCATCAAAGCAATTCTTATCTTTCATTTCTTTTACATAGGTTTGAGTAGTAGCTTCTACACAGCTAGTTACTACTTTTTCTAAAAAATCTAAATAAGTACTTACTTTTTCATTTTTTGTTTTTTCTTTTAATTCTTTAGTTTTATTTTGTATTAAGTTAATTAAATAAGTAGCCAATACACCTATTAAAGGTAATAGTACTACTTTAAATAAATCTTGTACTAAATTCATCCAATCCATTTTATTCCTCCTTACATATACCAATAATCATAATCAATTGTAATATCACTGGCGCTAATACCAGAACATTCAAAAATTATATAGTCATTTTTATCAAAATTATTAGAAGTAACTGGTAATTTACCAAAAGAATTGCCTTCAAACATAATCGGTTCAAAATTGATACTCTGATTAATTTTACTATATACTAAACCAGTTTTACTATCCCATTTAAGTCCTTGATATTTACTACCCGCTGGAATAGATATTGTAATATTAAGTAAGTTAATCGTTGAGTTGTTGGCTGTCTTAACAGCAATGCTAATTTCTGTGCCATCTGTGCTGCCATCAAAAACAAAATTTTCGTTAGTTAATATAAAATCAGAAGGTATATTTCCGCAATTTAATAGTTGTTTTTGAGTATTTTCAATGTTTGTCCTTTCATTGCTAATATTAGTTTTCTCTACTTGTTCCTCTGTATCAGCTACATTAATATAATCTTCAACTGGTAAATTACTGGCGGCCGCCCATTCATTTTTATTCATATAAAAATTATCATTATAATCTGATAATATTTTTTTGTTTTTTGGAGAATGAGCATATGGACAATAACAAGTAAATTGTATACTACCTTCACCACGATAAACTCTATTTGTATTATATGTAATTAAACTAGTACTACCATCTTCTTTTTTATTAATTCGTTGTGGCCTTTCATTATTTTCATTATTTGATTTAGTTTCAGAAGTTAGATTGTCTAATATTATGCTATCTTTTGCTTCTAAATCAGTACTAATTTCATCAAAACATATATATTTAACCATTGATGAACCCGTAACTTTAGCTGGCCATACTTTATATGGTTGTTCATCAAAAATTAAATCTTTTATTTCTTTTCCATTAAATACTTTTTTTAGTAATTCGAGTTTTTCTTCTGTCAATCTATCAAAGGCAAAATTTACAGTAAATTGTTTTTGTTGAGCATTAGTATAAAAATAATATACTCCATCTAATCCCGGCACTGTGGCAGTTTTTTCAGTTAATTCTGGATTTAAAGCTGTTTCAAATCTAGAACCATTAGAAGTTCGATAAATGTTTAAATCAGTAATGCTATGATATTCGCCAAAATTAAATCCAACAAAATCCCAAGAGTTAATTAATTTATCTTTAACATAATAATCTTTTTCCTCAGGAGTATCTGTTACTTGATAATCTTTTTGATTTGTTTCATATTGAATATAATCACTCATAATTTCCTCCTAGTTGTTAATATTATTAAGTAGAAATTTGATTAGATTAATATAAAAATTTGATTTTTAAACTAAAATTTGTTATAATATTATTATATAATATATAAAGGAGAAAAATAAATGGATAGATTTATAAAATATGATTCAATCTGTTATAATTCAATGATAATTTTATCAAAATATTTCAAGGATAAAAAATTTATTGACATTGGCGGGCTTGATTTAAAACAAGAACGAGATTTATTTTTATTGAATATTGCTTTGATTTATGGAAATTTAGCAAAAAAGCAAATACGAATAAGTTATAATCTTTTTGAAAGAGGTAAAATTAATAAAATTTTTGGAAGTAAAAATTTTAATAGCAATAAAATACAATTTATTAAAGAAAAGAAATGTATAAATAAAGAAGAAATTTTAAGTGATATTGAAAAATTTATTTCTCTAAATAAAGAATTTAAAAATATAAGAGTTGCAGAAATTTATAGGGAATATTATAAAAATGAAATATAAAATTTACACAGATGGAAGTAGTAAACAAAATGGAAAAGTCAATAATGTAGGCGGCTGGGCATATATTATATTAAATGAAGATGATAAAATTATTTTTAAAAATTGTGCTTCAGAAAATAATACCACTAATCAAAGAATGGAATTAATTGCTGCCCTTCAAGCATTGTTACAGATCCAATCACAACTTGCACCTTTTGATGAAGTAAATATTTATTCTGATTCGGCATATTTAATTAATTGCGTAAATCAAAAATGGTATAATGGTTGGCTAATGAATAATTGGGTTAATTCAAAAAAAGACCCAGTTGCAAATAAAGATTTATGGTTAGATTTAATTCCTTTTTTTGGTGATATACGAATACATTGGAATAAAGTAAAAGGTCATTCTACTGATTATTATAACAATATAGTAGACGACATGGCGCAGTCAATAGCAAAAAAATAGAAAGAAATTTAATTTTATGTATGAAATATTTATATTTTTTACTTTCTTTTAGACATAAGTATAGGAGGCATTATGAGCGAAAAATATAAATCCGACTTTACTGGTTTTCAAGTAGATGATTCAGTAGATAGAGCTAAAATCGGTGGTATACTTGAAAATCAAATTATACAAAGATTATTCAAATTAGAAAATACTGGCGAATATGTATATAGTCATAATGGCTCTGTACAAACTCAAATACCAATTTCCAAAACTTTTGATAATTCTAAATCTATTAGTACTAATGATGTTTTGTCTAAACAATTTAATTTAATAAATACAAAAATTAATGAACTTATCAATAGTACTATTGATTATAATGGACAATTTGATGAATTAAATGACCATATTAATAAAAATATAGTAGAAAATTTATCATTAGGTATTAATGGTGATGAAATCTCAATAATCACTCAAACAATTAATTTATTAAATGATTCAAAAGCGCAAGATAAAGATGTTTTACCATTAGCAAATAGTGTTAATGCTGGATTAATGTCTTTGGAAGATTATAAGACATTATATAAATTAGTTTCTAAAGTAAGTAACCTTGAAGGAACTGAACAAAGATTATTATATATAACAGAAGATGTATTAAAAGAAATTGAATATAGTAATAATACTTATTCACCCGCCTTTTATATTAATAATGAAATTTATTATATTAAAAATAATGCTATTTATAAAGTTTTAAAAAATAATTTAAGAAATTTTACTATTAATTTAAAAGACAGTATTAATTTAATAAATAGAACTTTTAGAGTGAATTTTTGGTCAAATAAAATTAATTTTTCTAAAATTATACTATCTGATGATTCTATTCATTATTCTAATGGACAGACCGATATTCTAGTTTATTCTACTACCGATGGCTGGACTGAAGCAGCATATAAATTAATTCTTTTCTCTGATGGAGAAGATATAACGACAGGCGCCTTAGTCGAGTTTGTAAAGAATAATTCCGATACTATTGAACTTTTATATAGTATTAGTAATAATAAATCACAAATAGAAGGAATTACTTATACTTTTTCTAGTCTTGAATTAGGTGGGAAAATTACTCGTCCAGTAAATGCTGGTACAATTAATTCATTTGTTACTCATATATATGACGAAAATGGACAACAGGCTTATTTACCACCTTTTAGAGGGGTAGCAGTAATTATTTATGGTACTAATCATGTATGGAGATATTATGTTAATACTTCAGATGAAAGTGCTATTGGTTGGAATGATGATGGTATCGATGCAGTAGAAATTTTCACAAATACACAGGCTGGTATGATAAAAGGTTCTACTGATGATGGTAAAGTATATGCTGAATCGAGTGGAATAGGATCGGTTGTAGGTTGGGATGCTTTAAAAACAAGAGTATCTAATTTAGAAATTAATAAAGCCGATGATGTATTGGCAACTACAATCAATCGTGGTTTATTGAGCGCTGCTGATTTCAAAAAATTATCAACTATAGAAACTGGCGCACAAGTTAATACCATTCAAACATTATTAATTAATAATGAAGTTATTTATCCAGTAGAAAAAAAATTGAATTTTATTTCTGGAAATAATATTGTATTGGGAATAAACGGCAATAATTTAACAATTTCTGCCAATATACCTAGTCCAGTTCATATCGATGATGCTCTTTCTGGTACTAGTACAAATCCAGTTCAAAATAAGGTTATTAAGCAAGCACTAGATGGTAAAATTAACATAGAATTGGCGCAATATAAAATTACCGAAAGTAATAAATTGCCTAGTGATTTAGTAGATGATAGTAAATCTACCACTAATAAATTTATTAGTTTAGGTCTTAGAAATCAAATTAGCATTAATGCTAATAATATTTCTAAAAAACAAAATATACTTACTGCTGGAAAATATATAAACATCACTAATGATACGATATCTACTTCTGCCACAAAAGTTACTAAAATTAATCCAAATGGTCTTGAACAAGAATTAATAGGTATATCAATAGATGATACTACTTATAAAATAGGTGTAACTTATTATGAGTTATATTATGATATAACTCAAAATTTGACTGGTGTTGTAGCAGATAGTCAAATTAATGAAATTCAAAATGGCGGGTTATTAATTTATAATTACACCGCGGCCGCTGGTTATAATTTACCAGAAACTATTAGTGTTGTGGGCGCAACTAGTGAATGGAATAATGGACAACTAACTATTTCTAATCCAACAGCGGATATAACAATTACAATTAATGGGGTGGCGCAATGAAATATAAACAACAAGTAGTTTATCAAAATTTTTATTGGAATTTATCACCTACTAATTTCTCAGAATTAGAAAAAAATGATAATACTTTCTATCAAGTTAATGGAGTAGGTATATATAAAGGTACTAAATTAATTTGTGGCTTGGGTAGTGGTGGCGGTGGTTCAGCAGATATTAATAATTTAATCAAAAGAGTTACCACTCTTCCAGTTGCTGATTCTACTAGTCCAGACTTCGTAGAATATAATAATCAAATTTATTATAAAAAAGTTAGTGGTGATACTAGTAACTATGAAATAATATTAGATGATAATACTAAGTATGCGGCTGACGCAGAACTAATATTAAATCAAAAAAATTTCCAAATAAGTTTGCAGCTGAAAGATAAAAATGGCGGTAATATTGGTTCAAAACAAACTATTGATTTGCCATTAGAATCTGTTGTAGTCAATGGAAGATATAACGCTGAAGATAAAACATTAACTTTAATTTTACAAAATGAAAATGAAATTACTTTTAGTGTAGAAGATTTAGTAACTGGATTACAACCTACACTTGTAAGTGGGGTTAATATTAAAACAATAAATGGTCAATCAATTCTTGGCGCTGGCGAATTAGAAATTTCTGGTTTAAAGAAAAGCGATATAATTGAAAAAACCGATATTTTACCTAATGCGACAGCAGATTCTTCTGATTTAGTAATGATTAATACTAATGGTAATTTATATAGAAAATATATCTATTTAGAAAATAATGTTACAAAATATAAATATGACTTAATTAGTGATACTACTGAAATTAATAATATAAAAGAAACCTTAAATGATAAAGTTTCTAAAACTGAAGATGAAGAAATAACTGGCGTAAAAAATTTCACTGGTGAATTAAAAGCTAACAATTCTCCAGTACTAACAGAAGCAACTGTGGTGCCAAACAATGGAGAAGTTACCACTGAAAACCTTGAAACAATTTTAGTTAATAATAAAAATTATAAAATTGAGGGAACAAAAGTAGTTGCTAATAATGGTAATCCAGCCGAAGAAATTTTATCTACTTTATTTGTGGGAGATAAAAATTATTTAGTTTCTATAAACGAAAAAGTTAAGACTCTTATATGGACTAATCAAGATACTACTGCGCCTTTTGATGAAATTAATCTACCAGTTGAATTGGTTGACTATGACTTATTTATATTAGTAACTCGTTGTAGTACTACTAGTACAGTAGAAGTTAGTAATGTATATAATAGAGATAACTTAACTTATCGTACTAATGCAAGTTATGAAGGCTATAGTATATATAGAGATGTACAAATTTCAAATGCTGCCTTCAGCTTTGGAAAAGGTTATAAAATTTCTGAATATAATGGGGCGCTAACTGAAGATAATACTGTTGCTATTCCTTATCAACTCTATGGATTAAAGTTGAAAGTTAATTTATATTCTACAAGTGGCGTAGATGTAGTAGCAAATCCTACTGGAATAGGAACCGAAGATTTAAAAAAATTAAAAGTCGATGATATCATTTATAATATTCGTGGGACAGAAGTAAAAGCGAATCCAGAAAATGCTCAAGTACCACTATCTTCTATTGAAATAGATGGTTCAAAATATTTAATAGAAAGTGCGGCATCTATTCCTATAGAACGATTATAAGAAGGAAGGAAAATAAAATGTTAATAAATGGAAACTTAATTTTAGGTAGTACAATATTAAAAAGGACTGGAACAAAAGCGACTGTAACTTATAATTTAACTAATTGTGTTTCAACTAATACTGCGGTAAATGTGTCAAAAAATGGTACCTATACGACAACCTTAGTAGCAGACACAAGTTTTTCTTATGTAGGCGCTAGAATTATTATGGGAACAAAAGATATAACAGCAACTTGTTATAATATGTCTACAGGAATAGTAAATATAACAAATATAGAAGGCAATATTACAATAACCGCTGAAAAATTAACAACTTTTTCAAATGCTAGTTGGTATGCTATTAAAAATGTTGCTCAGAATAATTTTGCTAGTACTATAGGTTGGGTTATTGGAGATACCAAATCATTAATTATAGGAGATTATAGTTACACTGTTAGAATTTGTGATTTAACTGAACATAGATATCAATATTATAATGATACAACAAGATATTCTAATATGGTATTGGAAACAGTAGAACTATATTCTAAGCAAGTAAGAGATACGGAATACAATTCTAATTATAATAATACCACTTTAAAAAGATATTATAGTGATACAGTTTATCCTGCTTTATCTACGGAGCTACAAGAATTAATCGAAACTTTAATTATTCCAAGTAATTATTACACATCTTTTGAAGGTTCTCCTACATCTACTACTACAAATGCAAAAATATATTCTCCAGATACAAGTGAAATTAGTGGAGCAACTACATTATTACCACAATTTCAATTATATGCCGAAGATTCAAGTAAAGCAGCAAAACAACTTATTAATACATCAGTTTATATATTTTGGTGGAGTAGAACTGGTGGTTATGGAAATAATGGTACTTATGAAAAACTAGGAACCGGATCCTATGTTACAGAAACAGGCTCTACAGTTTCTTTCTCTAGCTGGCAATCTGGTAATGATTATGGCAATACTAGAAATAATCACAGTTACGGGGTTCCTATTTTTTGGGCTTGGTAGAAAAATAATAAAAAGGAAAATAGAATATGGCAGATAAATTAAACAAGATAGTTGAAGGTACAATAAATAAAATATCGCAACAATCTATTGATGATAATAACTTATATCAATTTGAAGATTATCCAGTTGGTGGAATAACAAATGAGCAAATGTCAAACGCTTTAACAAGTAGTCAAAGTGGATTCTATCAAACAAACTCAGTATATATGTGTATAGATGGCGGGACAGGAAAAACATATTTAAAAAACCATTTTTATCGTTTTAATTTAACAAGTTGGGAAGATGTAACACCAGAATTTGCAGGAGAAATAAAAGAAAAAACACTTGAAGAATTAGAAACTGAAACAATAGATGATAACACATTATATGCTATAGATGATTATCCTTTAGGTGGTATAACTCAAGCACAAATGACAAATGCTTTAAAAATAACACAAAGAGGATTTTATAAAGTTAATAGTGTTTATTTATGTGTAGATGGAGATGAAACAAGTACCTATGTAAAAAATCACTTTTATAGATTTAGTTATGACGAAACCACAGATACATATAGTTGGGTAGATACAAAAGCAGGTGCTGATGTTGATAATGAATTAAGTTTAGAAAGTGAAAATCCTGTACAAAATAAAGTTATTACAGAAAATTTGAATAATAAAGTAAGTAAAACTGGTGATGAAAATATTTATGGGATTAAAAGTTTTGATGTAAGGCCAAAATTGGGTATAGGGGCTACATTACCAAATGAATATCAAGAAGTGGAATATGTGGAACTTACGGGCTCACAATATATAAACACCACCGAGCAAATATGGAATACTTCTAAATACACAAATTGGAAAATAGATTTTGATTTCACTCCAACAGCCGCCTATGATTATAATGCAATATTTGGAACAGCTAGTGGAGCTACAACATTTGAGTCTTGGGTTGCTTCTGATAAAAATTTCTATTTTAGATATAATAACAATAAACAAACAGTAGCCAATATAACTCCCAATACTAGATATAAATTTATTGCAGACTATACACCTTCAACATTAACTTTTACAATTAACGGAACAAGCAAATCAATCTCGCAAAGTGCTGGAAGTATTGCGTCGGATTTGTATATTGGACGAAGAGATGCTAATTATGGTAAGTTCAAAATTTATTCTTTAAAATTATATGGCAATGATAATTTAATAAAACAATTTATCCCTTGTTATAGAAAATCAGATGAAGTGATAGGCTTGTATGATACAGTTAGTTCTACATTTTTCACGAATTCAGGAACTGGAGTATTCTTAAAAGGAGAAAATGTTTATCGTGGGGTGGATTTTGCAACAATAGAAGATGTATCAATCGCAAAACAAGAATTACAAACACAAATAGATGACAAAGTAAGTTTAACAAAAAATGAATTAATTAGTGGACAAAAAACATTTAAAGTAAGACCACAAATAGGAGAAGTAAGATTGCCAAGTGAATATACTGAAGTGGAGTATATTGAGAGCACTGGTACACAATATATAGATACTGGTGTAAAATTTGGAACTGGTTTTGCTTGTGATATAAAATTTAATATGCTATCAACCAGCGGAGATATAGATATGTTATCTTCTGGTGTTGATGAAAATTATCTTTTAGTATCATATCTTAATGGAACACCCTGCATATATCTAAATGGTTCTGCTTCAAAAAATATAACAATGCCATATAATACAGTTCATACAGTAAATATGAATTATAATGGCACAACCTTAACATACAAAGTAGATGATACAACAACATACACACTTTCAGCATCTAACTTAGCCGCCGAATCAAACTTATTATTATTTGCCAGAAAACCATCATACGGGTTAAGTAAAGCAATCTTGTACTACTGTAAAATATATAACAATGACACATTAATACATGACTTTATTCCTTGTTATACAAATCAACAAGTAACAAATAATAATGTAGTATATGAATCAAACACCATAGGATTATATGATATAGTAAACAATATATTTTATGTAAATAATGGTACTGGAATTTTTACTAAAGGACAAAACATATTAGCCGGAGAATATATAGCTTTACAAAGCGAATTACCTATAGCAAATCCAGAAGCAACGACTGAAACACCAAATTTAACTTCAATATCAATAAATGGTGTAGATTACAAAATTGCTGGTGGTTCAGGTGGTGCAACTGCAAATTATAATTATTATTGGGGAGATGAATAAATATGATAGTAGTAAAAGACAATAATGGGAATATACATCAGGTAACAGATGGAACAAATACAATAACATCTGGTTTAACAGTGCGTAGTGTAACTGAAACCTATATATCAGAAGATAAATTAACTTGGTACACAAAATATAGTGACGGATGGAAAGAATGTGGAGGAACGACTTCTCAATTTAATTTATCTGCAGGTGCTGGTAAAACATTTACTATTACATTACCTCTAGAATTTACAAATGTCACTTACAGTTGTCAAGTTACGGCTTCGTACCAGCAAAATACAAATAATGCTGGAGGAGGTCCAGAAGTATTTAATGCTTCAAAAACTACCACTACAGTATTAGTTGGATTATGGAATAGAAATGGAAGTACAAGTTGTAATAATATTGCTATAGAATGGATGTGTTGTGGCTATTAGTGGGGGGAAAATGAAATATATTGAATTAGATTACATTGAAAATTCAGGAAACCAATACATAAACACAGGGATATATCCATCATCAACAAGTTATAAAGCAGAAATTCAATATCAATGTACACGAACAACTGCTCCTGGTTCAAATCAAGAAGCTTGGGCATTTGCTATATGGAATGATAATTCTGGTTGGAGATGTGGTTGTTCTGGTACAAGTCTAAATAATGTGGGTACAGGCTTTACTTTTGATAATACTCTTTCAACAGATAAAACAATAGCAACATCTAATGCGTGTACAGCAACAAGTAGTTCATATCAAGTAGTTTTATTTGGGCAAGGAGAAAGTGGAGGACCAAAACATGTGTCAGACTCTCTTTTTAGAATATATTATTGTAAGATATGGAATGGAGATGAATTAGTAAGAGACTTTATACCTTGTGAATATGAAGGCAAAGTAGGATTATGGGATAAAGTTACAAATGCTTTTTTTGGTAACTCTGGAACAGGAACTTTTATAAGTAAAAAAACAATAAAATTTTTAAAAATAAATGAATTTTTGCAACCTAAAATAAATGGTAAAAAAGTTTTTGTATTTAACAATACACAAACTCATTATAACTTTGATTTTAATTCTTTTTATACCATTATTGATTACATTGAAGGAACAGGAACACAATGGATTGATATTAAAATAATACCAGTAAATGCTAATTATAAAGCTGAAATATGCTATCAATCAACAAAAATAGCAACATCTAGTAGTGAGAGTTTTATTTTTGGTTATTGGCTTGAAAGCGGTCAAAGTGGTGGTTGGCGAGCAGGCATTGCAAAAAATACATTAACAAATACAGGCGTTGGTTTTACTTTTGATAATACAGTTGCCACTAAAAAGACAATAGCAACTTCAGCTGGTGCTACTGCTTATAATTCATCTCAGTCGCCTTATTTATTTTCACAAAACTACAAAAACACTGCTAACACCGTGGCAGATGGACAATATAGACTTTACTACTGTAAAATGTGGAACGGTGATACATTAGTTCGTGATTTTATACCAGTAATAAGAAATGTAGACAATAAAATAGGACTATATGATAAAACGACAAAACAATTCTTTACAAATCAAGGTACAGGAGAATTTTTAGGAGGTGGCATAGCCGTTAATTACAATGTTTTAAATTATATAGAACTTACAGGGACACAATACATCAATACAACCATAGCTTATTTACAAGGAGCAACACAATATGGATTTTATTTAGATTTTGAACCAGCAGAAGTGAATTTTTTAGGAAATTCCATATATAGTGTTTCTAGTGGAAATTCTGCGACTGAAAGTTCAATTAATGCAAGTGGCCTTTTGTACTATAAATATGGGAGCAATCAAAGGAATATATCTACTTTAACAAAAAATAATAGATATGTTTATGAAGTAGACCATAGGGATAGAACTTTAAAGATAACTTTAAATGGAAATTCAAAAAGTTACGACCAAATATTGGCTAATTGGGGTGAACCTTTATATTTAGGATATAGAAAAGGTGGTGGATATGGAAAATTTAAAATATATGAATTTAAGATATATAAAGCCGATGTATTGGTTCAGCATTTAATTCCAGTTCAAAGAAAAATAGATAAAGAAATAGGAATGTATGACAAAGTAACAAATACATTTTTTAGTAATGCAGGAACAGGAACATTTATAGGAGGATAGAATGGCAACAACAATTCAAGATAATGTAAATAATTACTACTTTAAAAACCAAGCAGATTTTGAAGCCCATAAAGCAGAAATACCAAATAATTCAACAATATATATAGAAGAAACTGGTGAAGTAAATGTTGAAATAAATGGAACTGAAACAGAAAATGTTGAAAACTTAACCAATATTGTAGTAGGAGATAAAACATATAAAGTCGTATCTAATGGCGGTGAAGCTAGTGTTAGCACTGGTGGTTTAAACATAGCACAAGAAGTATTATGGACTAACTCAAATCCAACGGCAGCATTTACAGCGCAATCAATAAACACCAGCTCACCAGTAACAGACTTTGATTACATACTTTATCATATGAAAGTTTATGCAGGAGATAATGCCGCGAATGCATATTATATTGGAAAACCATTAGAACTTGTTAGATTGTCTGCTTCGAATAACGCAGGGCAAGTATTTTTAACCAGAGATGTAATATCACCATTAAGTTCAAATATTATTACTTTCAATAGCGGCTATACTTCAAATAATTCTGACACTAATGTAATGATACCATATCAAATAATTGGCATAAAATTCCTTGACACCTTAGATTACAGTACCGAAGAGCAATATACTGGAAAACATTGGATTGACGGTAAGAAAATATATCAAAAGACATTTATTATAGTTTTACTTCAAAAAAATGTTGAGGTAACTCAAGATTTTGATTGCTCTAATATAGATATTGTAATTAATACAAGTAAAAATAATAATTATTATATTCCACAACAATATACCGTGTCTGGATTAAGATGGTATATAGATCGTCAAAACAATAGAATGGTAGCAGTATCACAAGATTATTCAGAATTTGTAGGTACATTTAATATAACAATCCAATACACCAAAACAACAGAATAATAATTTCAATAGTCAATTTTTAAAATTTTCTTAATTTCTTATATTAATCTTTTAATATTTTTACTTGTATATAACGAAGGAAAAAACAAAATAAATTATAATATAATGGAGTAGATATGATAAAAATAAAAGACGGTAATTCATACGATATAAATTTACAAGTATTTTATATCGAAAATGAAAATGAATTAAATGATATTCCTAAAAATTCTACACCAGGTACAGTAGTAATGCTAAACTCTGTAAATGGATTAAAGGTTTTTATGAAAAATGAAGCAGGAAATTTTAACGAGGTATAAAATGGATATAATAACTTATTTATTAGCACTTAAAAAATCAAAGCTATATACCGACCAAAAATTTTCTACCGCTACACGCGGCAGCGCCTATAAGGGTTCAGTCAATTCTTTATACGATTTAAATCAAATTTCTGAAAAGGAGGCTGGAGATATCTATAAAGTAAATAATACGGGAGTTAAATATATTTGGACTTCTACTGAGTGGGAACCACTCGATGAATTGTTAAAATTTTTAGACACTGAATTTAAAGTTAATGAAGATTTTGATTATATTTCACTTACTGGAAATTTACCTTATTTAACAGAAGCTCCAACAGCGGATAATGACTCTAATCATATGAAATTTGTAATACTACAACAAGAACCAGAAAACAAGTATGATGGCTATTTATATATAATTCTTACTAATGAAGAAAATAAATAGAAAAATCGTTCTAATTTAATTAAACAAATAATAAAGCACATCTTAATTATGTGCTTTTTCTTTGGAAATTAAAAATGTATACTGCGCCTGCTTGATTTTTACTTTATTTTAGAGGTTAATATGGGGAAAATAATAACAACTAATTCAACTATAGGTTCAAGTTTTTTTGGAAGAATCGAAGTTGACTCAATTTATTTTGGAAATATTCTAGTTTATAAAAGAATAAAAAAAGATAGTAATCTTTTGTTAACTAAGAATTCTGAATTCCTGAAAGATATTAATAATATATTTTTAGAACATAGTGGAGGGAAATAATGAATTATCAATTAAATTATACTGGTAAACAAATAGATGACGCATTAGGTAAAATTATTAACGGTGAATTTACTACTCTTGATGAAGCTAAAAAAGAATTAATAATTGGCGCAGACGGTATTATACAAAGTGGCGCAATTATTTTTGAAGTTAAACAAGATGAAGTTAGTAATTTTCAAGCGGTATTAAAAAATTTACATCCAGTAATATTAGATTTACATTTACCAGTTTCTGGTTATATAGATGGAAATTTAGAAGTAATTATAAAAATAGGCGAACATAGTTATAGATTATTCGATTATACTAGACCAGGGCAAAATTTAACTATTGGAAAATTAGGACAGGTTATTGATGAAGATGATAGTGGATTTAGATATGTATTCTATGCTATTTACACTGAAACAGACCAATATAGTGGCTTTGCTATTGCTTATAGTTTGAATAGAAATGATATAATGAGTTTAAGTAGTGCTGAAATGGATACTTATTTAGTTCAAGGTGGACTAAAAGAAGGGCAATTAGTCGTTTGTTCAGAAGTTGGCACAGCTGGAGGCTATATGTTAGGACATACTTATAAATTTATAATTCATAGAGCAACAAGTATAAATGAATGGAAAGATATCACGCCAAGTATTACTTCTGATACTAATTTTAGTGTTGAAGATTTTATAATAGGAGAATAAAAATGAGTGAATTAAATATAAATTCTTTATTAGGTTTTTGGACTATTTCAGAGTCATTGAATAACAGTGCTATAACTAATGAAGTTATTTTTAATATTAATTTTGAAGTATCACATTTAAGTGAATATACTTCTATTACTTTGAGTGCAGCTGATGTTAAATTTGGTACTGAATCAATTATAAATCCAGAAACTAATACAGTTAAAGAAGAATATAGACATTTAAGAATTAATGACGGTAACGATATATTAGATGAAACTTTGATTAATTGGTTCAAAACTAATGCTACTAAAATATCAGAATTACCACAAAAAGTAATAAGTAAAAAATTAACTTATTTAGATAAACCGATATGCGTTGAATATGCTATTAAAGATATACAAGGCAGAGAAATAGCCAATTATTTATCACAAATAGATGAAGGATTAAATACAGAAAATTTAACCGACCATTGTGTTACTAGTACTAAATTAGAAACAAGTATTTATAATAGATTAATGAATAGCTTACAAGTTCCAGTTATAGCTGGCAATGGTGTGGAAATTGTAGGTATTGACACTAATAAGGCGCAACAAAATTTTAAATTAAGTAGTTCATTTATAATTAAAGATGGAGTGATTACATTAGCAGATACGGATAAACATTTATATTCTCATAGAATTTCACTAACTTCTTCAACAGATTCAAGTTTTAGTAGCACTTTATATTTTACTTTTTATTCTAATTCAAATATTCAAATAAGTAATACTCAAACTATTTTAGGAATTTTGGGAACTACTGAAGAAGTTAAACTTAATATCTCTGGATATTTACTTATGAGTGGAAAGTATTATCCAATAGTTCAATTAGAAACAAAACTTTCAAATCAATCTGTCAAAGTTTGTTATTTAACAGATACTTCAATGGGTAGCTTGCCTATCAATGATTTTGATTGTTTAGACGAAATTACAACTATATTTTAAAAGAACGAATATTCGTTCTTTTTATTTTTAAAAATTGATTTTTTATTAAAAAAATAATATAATAATATTATATAAAAGGAGAAAATATGGCAAATAAAGTGGGCTTAAATGATATTAAAAATATGAACGAATTATATTTAAAATTCAAGACTTATGCTGAAGTTGCTAGACAAACTGGATTTAGTTCTTCTACCGTTCGTAAATATATACAAAAAGATTATGTTTCTCAAAATGATATTCAAATGATTAAATTTAATTTAGAAAAAGATTTACCAAAATTTGATAGTAGTAAATTTGAAAATTTAGATAACTTTGGAGAATTATGCGTACTCTCGGAAGAAGAAAAATTAGAAATTAATGAACTATGGAAGGAGATATTAATTTAATGGAATATTTTTATTTGGAACAATCTTTTAGCGAACCTAATAAATATTTGATTAATTTTAATCATAATTTATTAAAATTAAAGAATACAAAAGGTAGTTTTAATATTATTTTGGCTAGATTAATGAATTTAAGTTATGCCCAGTTTCTTCGTATGTGTAGAGATGTATACGGTGCAGAACTAATAGGCAAAAATAATATTTATGTATTACCATATTTTGACAAAAATTCAAATGGGGCCGCTAGTCTTATAAAAGAATTAAATAAAAGAATAAATTTTTTAAAGGAGAAAAAATGTTTATAACTAAAGAATTATTGGAAGATTGGGATTTTCCAGAAGAAATGATTAATAATTTTAAACGAAAGTGCTTAAATGGAGCAGAACTAAAAGAAGTATTAAATATTTTTAAAGAAGACACTGAATTTTTATATCAATTAAAAGAAGTGTTCTCTTTTACAGAACAAGAAACTAATGTTTATAATAAAGTTTTAAAAATTGTTAACTCTACTTATGTTTATAATAGTATTAAAATTGGAAATAGTAAATGTATAGAAAAATCAGATACTGTTATTGACAGTGAAAATGTTGAAAAAAGTAAGAATATATATCGTAGCAATATGATTGATAATTGTATAGATGTAGAAGATAGTTCTTACTGTAAAGATAGCGAAAATATTATAAAAGGATATAGCAATTTTAATTCTAAATACACAGAAGAAAGCTTATTCATTATAAATAGTTCTTTTGTTAAAAATGGAAAAGATATTTTTAATTCAAAATCTATTAGAAATTGTGTCGGAATAAAATCTTGTATTAATTGTGAAAATGTATCTTATTGTAAGAATTGTCATAATCTCAAAAATTGTTTATTTTGTTACAATCTTGATGATAAGGAATATCATATATTTAATAAGCCAGTATCTAAAGAATTATTTGAAATGATTGTTCAAATGTCTGAAATTTTTACAAGAAATTTTGAAGTTATTAGTTTAAGACGATTTTATCTTAATACAACAATATCCTTTTTTAATGATACTATTAATGAAATGCTATATCAAAATTATCAAAAACTAGATAATGTTGCTCAAGCAATGCCATATTATGATGTTGATATTTATTCAAATATTATCTTATAAAATTTGACTTTTTTAAAAATTAATGATATAATAATATTATACAAAATAAGAAATGGCTAAACTTATTTTGTATTGTATATATATTTATTAATGATTAAAATAATATTACTCATTCTAGATAAGTAAGTTTTATTTTAATCATTAATAGAAAATTTAATCAAAGCAGAGGAAGATTAAAATGAAATATTATTCAGAAAAATTAAACAAAATTTTTGATACTTCAGAAGAAGTTGAAAAAGCCGAAAAAGAACACGAAGATAAAGTTAAAAAAGAAGAAGCAGATAAGAAAATTCTTGTTGAAAAAAGAGCGGCTCGCGCAAAAGAAGTGGAAAACGCCTTTGAAGAGTTTCTTAAAGCAAAAGAAAAATATTATAATCTTAGAGATGAATTTGTTAAGGATTATAAAAGTTTTCACATGACCTTTAAATCTGTTAATGATGGTCTTAAATCATTTATAGATTATTGGTTTGATTAGTTATTTGCCTTTTGGCAAATAATTATGTTTCTATAGTTTAATGGAGAAAACGATGAGCTACGGACTCATTGATAAGGGTTCGATTCCTTTTAGAAACACCAAATTGACTGTTTCATATATCCCCTTTGGACACTAGTTTTATACTAGTGTCTTTTTTACGAAGATGAATACATATTTTTTTACTTATATTATAAGGAGAAAAAGAAAATGGCTTTTTATTTAAAGGCTGGAAGTAATACTTCTGTCGATCCAAATCAACATACTGTATCTTGGGCGCTAGGTAATATAGAAGGTAAATTGGGTGATATACAAAGTCAATATAATTTACAAAATTATCAAAATGTTCTTGAAGATAGTATTAAACAATTAAAAGAAAAAGAAAAAGAATTATTTTCTTTTTTTAATTTTGGAAAATATGAACGCACTGCGGCCGGCTTACAAAAACGAATAGATGAAATTAGAACCAATGCTAGTTCCTTACAGTTATTATCTGGACCTGAATTATGGACTTTTATAAGTAAGTCACTGGCGGCTAATGGAGATGTTGTTGAAAGAAGACAAATTCAATTTACTGAATTTCTTAAGGAAAAGCTTAAAGATTTTCCACAAGAAGCACTCAATGAAGAGCAAGATCTTGTAGAAAAGAATTTGGTCGAACAAGTAAATGATATACTAAATGAACAAGTTTTGAAAAAGACAAAGACGGGCAAAGTCGATAAAAGATATCTGGTTCATAGTATTGGTAAAATGGCGGGCGCGCAATCGGTAGAGGATATTTATTTGAAATTTTTAACAAAAAGACAACAGGAATTAGCTATTCAAGCTCTAAAACAAAAAAATAATAGAATAATAGCCACTTCTCAAGTCACCAAAGACAACTGGTATGATATTACTAATAGATTAAAACCAACTGAAGCACTTAAACAATTATCGATTGAAGAAAGAAAAATGGTAATGGAAAAATTACTTTCTTTTTTAGAGAGTAAAGGTTTAAGTAAGGAAGTGTTAGCTGCTGCACGCGAAGTTTTTTCACAAAAAGATTTCACCACTTTTTTCGTTGGTGATAATATTATTAATGGTATTTCTGGTATTTTAGGAGAAATACAAGGGTTATATATATTTAGGTCTTTAATAGCAAATCCTGATGAAACTATACTAAAATGGATTGGTGGTTTAAAAAATCCACACGAAGACTTAACTTTAGAAAATTTAAGTAAAAATCAAAATTTTGGTATTCAAATAAAAAATACTTTAAAAGATGTAGCAAATGATTTTTCAAAAGAGATAAATTTTGCTCAAAGAAGTTCTAATACTTTTTTAGATTATTTAGATATGGATGATAAACAAAAGAAGGTAATTTCACAAATTTATCAATTATATCAATTTAATATTGAATATGTTAAGACTAAAAGGCGTGGGAAAATAGTGTATGCGCCAGGCGATAATGAATATTTCTCGCCTTTGCGCGAGAAAATAGAAAATTTAAAACTACAAGCAGATTTAATAATGTATTTGTTTAGTGATATATTAATGTATATGGGAACAGAGCGAGCCGCGAATAAAATACAGTCTAGTGGTAACTTATTATACTTAATTGGAGGTAGAAAATTATACACTGCTTCTGAATTATTATCATTAATTTTAAAGCAATTAAAAGACATAACTAATAGCATTAATTCCAAACAAAGTTTTAAAGTTTCTTCTAGCTTCGCTAATAGTGGAGATATGACTATTGTCGATTATTTTAATAAGCGTGGGATTGGTATAAAAAATAAACTAAAATCAAGTCAATTAGGTTCATTAGTTTTAACTTCATCATTTGTATTTGAAACTAATCTCTAATTTTGGAGAAATATGGGCTACTACAAGAGAATATTTGCGAAACCTAGTGAATATAACGGAATTATTTTTCGTTCACAAATGGAAAAAGATTTTGCTATTTGGTTAGATAAAAATTTAATAGAATGGGAATATGAAAAGCATAGATACGAATTATTGCCACGAGAAGAATATATCGACCCCATTGATAATAAAAAACATATAATGCGAAGTATTACAATTCTACCAGATTTTTATTTACCAGAATATAATTTATTAATTGAAATAAAGGGTGAACCCTATGACGATCGCGCTTTCAGATTAAAAATGAGATTGTTCAAAGAAAAATATCCAGATACACCTATTAAAGTTGTAAAAAGTAGAGAAGAATTCAATGAAATAAATATGTTATTAGCTGAAATATGTATTAAGAAGGCGGCCGCGCCAATAGAAACGACACAGATTCAAGGAGAAAAAAATATAATGGAAAAATGGAAAGACTTTGAAAAAGTCAAAAGAAATGGCTTAACTAAACAATATTTAGATAATTTTTATATGGCTGACCCTTTGACACAATTAATTTCAATTTTTAAACTATGTGGAAATTCTGAAAATCTTATTTTTAGAACACCATTAACTCATAGTTGTTATTTAGAAAGTCAAGAAGTTTGGCAAAATTTATATCAATCTACTAGACAACAAGCAGATAGACAACAAAATTTAGGAAATAATCAAGTAGAAGAAGAAAATAACGAGTTGGCACCATCTGGACTAGAAAGATAATAATTTGATTTTTTTTATAATTTTTTATATAATATTTATATAAAGTTAAAGGAGATATAAATATGAAAAAAATTGTATTAAATAGAGTTGAATATGTAAAAGAATATTATTATACAGAATATAATGAAGAAGATTTTGAAGAAGAAGTGAAAACACATAAAATTAAATTTCTTGATATGGAAACCAATTTTGATAATCTTATAAAAGTTTTTAATGAACGTAACTACGAATTAAAAATGGAATTTGAAGGTTATAATTGGGCACTCAATAAAAATACAACAGAAACCATGAGTATCTTTGAATATTTTGGGGATACAATGCATGATTTATGTTGGGATACTGGTTTTATAGATAGCGAAAGTGACAGTGGAGAAGATGAATTTGAAATAGAAGGAGAGTAAAATGGAATTAAAAGTAATTGATTTTATCAAATCTCACAATAACTGGGAAGAATTGCTAAAAGCCGAACCTTATAATTTAAAGATGAGTAAAAATGAATTCTACGCAATGCTATCTTATACTCCAACTTCAAACTTTAATGAACCAATCGTCCGTGAATGTCGCGGTTTAGTTGTTGATTTGACAACTAGGAATCCAAGAGCTTTATCTTTTATAAAATTCTTTAATGTTCAAGAAGATTTAGCCGCAACGATTGATTGGAGTTCAGCAAAAGTACAAGAAAAAGTAGATGGTTCAAAAATACTTGTATGGTATAATACATATGATAAGCATTGGGAAATTTCTACTTCTAGTATAATAAATGCTAATCTTGCTACTGTGAATGATTTTGGTTTAACTTTTCAAAAACTATTTTATAAGGCTTTAAAGAACAATAATTTAAATGAAAATTTTTGTAATATTTTAGATAAGAATTATTGTTATACTTTTGAATTAGTCGCGCCAGAAAATAGAGTTGTTGTTCCTTATAAAAATGCCGATATATATTTTATAGGAAAGCGTAATGCTATTACTTTTGAAGAGGTCGCTCCTAGTGCTGATGAAATTTTAAGTAAGTTAATTAAAGTTCCAGCTTCTTATAGTTTATCTAGTCTTGAAGATTGTCTTGCCGCGACAAGTAAGATGTCTTATGATGAAGAAGGTTTCGTTGTAGTTGATAAAAATTGGAATAGAGTTAAAATTAAATCACCAGAATATGTGGCAGTACATCATATTCGTTCTAATATAAATAGTAAAAGAGCTATATTAAAAATTCTTGAAGACGGTAAGAAAGATGAAGTATTGAAATTATATCCAGAATATCAAAAATATTTTGACCTTGTTGAAACAAGTTTTTTAAATTTTAAATTTTTGCTTAGAAATAGCGTTGAACAATATAATTTTTGGTTCAAAAATCATTCAAATTTAATTCAAAAAGATAAAGCTTTATTTATTCTTCAATTACCAAAAAAGATACAAAATTTTCTTTTTGCTTATGCTAAAGAAGATTGTATAAGTTTTGATTTATTTTTCCAAAAAGAATGGTCTAAATTAACAATGACTAAAAAACTTGAACTTTTAGGATTAAAAGAACAAGTAGTAAAAGATGATGACTACATAGAAGAATAGGAGGGAAAATGGAAAATTTTCTTAGCTTCGAAGAAGCAAAACAACAGAATCAAACAAAACAACATAAAAATAAATTTTATATGTCAGATACAAAAGACATTATAATTTTTCAAATCATTGCTAATAATGAACAAATGCTTTATAAAAGTCCTTTACTTAGAGATACTTATAAAGAAAGCCAAAAGTATTGGAACAATATCTGTGAAAAGAAAACTGATAAGCAAAAATCAACACAAAGTAAACCAAAACAAGAATTTCATTCTAGAGATGAATTTTTAAAGGCTAATTGTCCTTTTACAGATGACGAACTTTGCGAGATAGCGGAAGCAGAATCAAAAATGTATGATTAGGAGAATTTTATGGAAAAACCAATTTTAATAGTATTGTGCGGTTTACAGGGGTCAGGTAAATCTACCTACGCCAGAGAGCATAAAACTATGGCGGAAATTGTGTCAAGTGATGAAATAAGAATTGAAAATAATAATAATATATCAAATGATAAAGTATTTAAAGAATTCTATTCTCGTATAAATTGTTTTTTGGCACAAGGAAAAAATGTTATAGCAGATGCGACCAATATTACTATTAAAAGTAGAAAAACATTTTTTCAAGAAATAAAAATTAATTGCTATAAAAAAATTATAATTTTCAATACACCTATTGAAATATGCCGCGAGAGAGTTATTCAACGCAATGAAAAAGGAATTCAACCGCCAGTTCCAATTGATATCTTATTAAGATATTATAAGAATTTTGAAGTACCTTTTTATGAAGAGGGGTGGGATGAAATTGAAATTTTTAACAAGCCAACAAACAGTGATTCTATTGCTTTCGCTGATAAATTATTAAATGAGGCTGAAGATTTTAACCAAAAAAATCATCATCATACTTTAACTTTGGACAAACATATGGAAATGGCAGGCGCATATCTTGAGAGCTTAAAAGAAAATGATACATTAGTTTGCGCTGCCTATTACCATGATATTGGTAAACTTTTTACTCAAAAATTTGATGACAATGGAGAAGCGCATTATTATAATCACGGTAATATAGGAGCATATATATTATTAAGCAAATGTGGGTGTTTTGATGAAGACCATAATTATGATATAAAAGAAACACTTAACTGGATTTTTTATATCAATTATCATATGTTACCTTTTGATATTATTGGAAGACCAAAAGCTACTGCTAAATGGAAGAAATTATTTGGTGAAGAAAAATTTTATAAATTAAGTCTTTTAAATGAAGCAGATACAAAGGCAAAATAAATATGTTGTTTTTATTCTTTTTAATATTATTTAATGTTACTATTGGTGGGGTTATTACTGGAAAAGTAATTTATGAAAATAAAAAAGAAAATAAACCGACTATATCTAAAATAAATACTGATACAAAGGGCATAAAAGTTAATTCTAATAAAACCACTCCTAAAAAACAGGAGTCGGCGCCCGCTGATAAATCAAAACAAAAGAATATTACCGACAAGAAACAATCAGACAAAAAATCTTCTTTAAAAAAATTTGAAAAATAATTAAAAATATTATATAATTTATTTATTAAAGAAAAAAAGAGGAAAAATGGAAAAGAATATAATTTTAAATGTTAATTGTATGGAATATATGAAGACTCTACCAAATAATTCTGTAGATTTTACTCTTACAGATATTCCTTATGGTGAAGTAAGTAGAAAAACAAATGGTTTATCACAAATGAAATCTCTTGATGTTTTAGGAACAGCAGATGCAACTACTTTTGATGAATTAGAATTTTGTAAAGAAGTATTAAGAATTACGAAAAATAGTATTTGTATTTTTTGTGGTAGAGAACAATTTTCTACTATTTTTAACTTTTTTGCATCACGGTCTGGAACAGTGAGGCCGATCATCTGGGAAAAAACTAATCCAGTACCTTCAAATGGTCAATATGTGTATTTGAGTGGTGTTGAATTTGCTGTATGGTTTAAAAAGAAAGGAGCAAAAACTTTTAATGCCCATTGTAAAAATACAGTTTTTAGATATCCAATACCTAGTGGTAAAAAGCGTATACATAAGACTCAAAAGCATTGGGATCTATGGAAAGAACTTATGTTAGATAATAGTAATGAAGGAGATTTAATTTTTGACCCTTGCGCTGGCAGCTGCGTGACTGCTTGGGTAGCAAAAGAAAATAATAGACATTTTTTATGCTGTGAATTAGATAAAGAAACTTATGATACAAGTATTAATTATTTAAAAAACAATAAAATAATTTGATTTTTTATAAAAAATATAATATAATATTATTATAAAAAGGAGAAAGATATGAATAAAGAATTAAATAAATTAATTGTTACCGAAAATAAAAAATATGAATTTGATAATTTTACTGAATTTTACAAAATGGTTCTTGAAAAAGCTAAGTTCAATGGTGGCATTTTTAGATTTTGGTATGAAAATGGTACTACTTGTGTAGATGTTGGAGAGTGTAATTGGCTTAAAATTAAAGGTGATTATACTGATTATTTCACTGGTAAAAAAGTTATAGAAAATTTTGAAAAATAAAAATTTGATTTTTATTAAAAAATATGATATAATATTATTATAAAAGATAAAGAGATAAAAAAGTTTTTATTAAATTTATTTATCTATGATAAATTAATAAACTTATATAAATTCTTATCTTTTATAATTTATCTCAATAGCTCAGTGGTAGAGCAACTTCGGAAAGATTATAAGGTCGGTGTGTTCGATTCCGCCTTGAGGATTTAAAAATTATATATATATTAAAAAATTGATTTTTATTAAAATTTTTGATATAATATTTATATAAACAATAAAAACAAAATAAAAAAATATCGACCAACGGTCAAGAGTTGTTTGCCTGATGTCGTTAAACTCAAAATGTAGGTATACCAAACTAAACAGTATCTCAGTGTCGCGAGAATCTTAAGAGCCGTCACCGTGTTAAATCGTGATTAACAGTTCCAATTGACTTAATAATTAAAGGCAAGCGACCAATGCCGTTTGCCTCGCCCAGTACGGCGTTAATGACTTGATTGGTGATAGTACAAGAATCCCCAGTTGTAGGTTCAACAACCTAATTGCCGCTAGCTCGGTCAGTAAATAGGCTAACACGCGTATTAGTTAGTAATGGTGGCTACCAAGAAAGCTAAATTTGTTTAACTTTAATATACTTTAGCCCTATTAAGTTATCGATGCTTATTAGTAATTGTGTATATTAAAGTAACAAAAAGTTACCTAAAACTATAATTAAGGTCGGTTGACTACTCCAGTTAGATAAGTAGTAAAAAACGTTAGGTTGGCGTAACCTTCGATCAAAGGTTCAACTAGCTTCGTCCTAGGGCTGCGAATAGGACAAAAGAGTAATTCCCTTTAAGAATTGGGTTCGGTAAGTGCTCGATGCGGATCAACTTACTCGTTCAGTTAGGCGAATGTCATAGTTCTAGCTACCCATAAGCGCGGCGAGACGATACTCGTTAATTATCGAAAGGTGCTCTCACCTAAGAATCACAAAACTTAAAGAAGACGGTGCAAGTGACGTAGACTTGGTTCTTAATCCTAAGTAACATAGGGTAAGTGTAATTACTTTGAAAGATTAGAAGACTTTGCTTAGTAAGTCAGTAGCTGAACTGGTCAGCCATTTATAAGTTTCGGAGTCAACTAGTAGAAACGAAAAGTCAGTAGGACGATAACTACTCCTTAGTTTACTGGATTAAGTAAATAACATTGTTTATTCAATTTTGGAAAATAAAATAGTTGTTGAATTATTGTTAGAAAACCAATATTCCGCGATTGGGGATAGCGCAATTTCCTTCGTTGGTGTGCGATAAATACTAGAGTGATTACCTTGACCTAATTTAAGTTTATCAATTTAAGTATAGAATTGTTTGTTTTATAAAAAATTTATACATAATAAATTTTGCGGGAATTACAGTCGAGAGCTGTAGTAGGAGGAAATGCCCTTAAGCTTCGGTGGTTACTAACCTATGGTATTAATATATACCCGCGTAGTAGGTGCGATAAGCAAAGTAAAATTAATCATATGATAACGCGATATCAATAATTAATTACTACTCGACTCATAATTGGCGTTCCAATTATGAGGCTTGACAAGATAATTATATTTTTTTATAGTTATCTTATCAAACCTTTGATTAACCAATCAAAAGGTTAAATATCAATTCTGTCAAATTGATATATCCTAAATGACTGTCAAACTAAAAAAATAAAAGTACCTTAAAAAATATTTTTTTAGTTTAACGGATGAAGTATTCTTTTTGAAGATAATTTATTAATTAACGAGGTCGTAACTTGTATACTTCACCAATTAAAAATATCATTGAATTTTATTAGTTGTATTTAATGATATTACCCGAATATATTTCCTTTTTTAAATTTTTTTATTTCCTTTCTGTACAACTAATATTTATGTCGGAATGATGAAATGGTAGACATAGAGGACTTAAAATCCTCTGTCATTAAGGCGTGTGGGTTCGAATCCCACTTCCGACACCATATCTTTATGAGATAGTAGTAAAGAGAAGCACAACCTTGCTAAGTAGGTGGAATTGTTATACTTTTTATGGTAGAAAAAGTAGGTTTATCTACCATACAGATAAGTCAGAGTTTTTAGGAGAGTAATTAACTTCTATAATTTTTAACTGTCTTGAAACAAGTTAATATTTAACTATCATAAATATTAATAAAAAATTTAAAGGGCTGGCGAAAGCCGAGGTCCACCCAAGGTGGAGGAATTCCTTCACCATATGTTGAATTAGTCAAGTGGTAAGACAGAGGCCTGCAAAGTCTTGACCTTAGGTTCGAATCCTAAATTCAACTCCAATAGGTTTAAATAGTGTCCTTTAACAATATTTGATTTTTGAGTATTTTTGATATAAAATACTCCCGTTCTATGTTGAGGTTGGGCGTTGCCTTTTTAAAATAACGCCAAGCTTTGGAGTGTCGTCTAAAGGTAGGACATACGACTTTGACTCGTATAATGTTAGTTCGATTCTAGCTGCTCCAGCCAATATCGAGAGATAGCCAAGCGGTAAGGCACTGATCTGATACGTCAGCTATCGAAGGTTCGAATTCCTTCTCTCTCGACCATCATGCAGTTCGATTCTGCTCGTAGCTGAGGTTTGGTAACAAGAGCCGTTCGATTCGGTAGTTGCTTTGGTAAGCGTAGCCGTTTCAAAGTTTTGGTAGTTAAAAACTGGTGTTATGATTAGCATTGCTGTTTATAACGGAGATTTTGCTCATTTTATCTTAACTAAAATGTCGTGGGTAAGTATTCGGCGTGGTAGTCAAATCAAACCGTGAGTCACCCTTCCATTGGGATAAAGACTCGAATTATTGGCGCAGACTAATGATTTATATAAATAGTGATATCCTATATTGTATAAATTGTTACAATTACCTTGTGAGTGTGGGCGCTACAAGGACGCGTATCGAAATGGCTGAGTGGCTTAAAGCAATCGTCTACTAAACGATCAGTCCGTAAGGGCTCAGAGGTTCAAATCCTCTTTTCGATGCCAATACCTTGTTTTATGTACAAAAAATAAGTCGGTTTAAGTCCGATAACTAGAAAGTTAGAATACAAAGTCTAGACCTTTTGTATTTGAAACTTAACCTTTTAGCCGTTAAGGGAGAGATAGACACATTAACGGAGCCTCGGTAAATAGTATAAGGTATTACAAAATAATGTATTAAGTAATCTTGTTCAAATCAAGGTAGGGCCGTTAACTGGTGTTATAACATATGCGGTAGTTTAATGTATTAATACATTATTTAGATTTTAGTTCGATTCTAAATTTACTGTTTATATGCTGGTGTGGCGCAATGGCAACGCATTTGACCTGTAATCAAAGGATTGTTGGTTCAAATCCAACCACCAGCTCCATATTATTTTTATATTGTGGAATCGTTCAACGGTTAGGACTCTCGTCTTATACACGAGCTATTCTAGGTTCGAATCCTAGTTCCACAACCAATAGAAGAAAGTAGAGAATTATCATGCAACGATTCATAAAACCACGAATTGAGTGGCGAATCAGTCCACCTCTTTCTTCTTTATATCGGAGTGTGGCGCAGTTTGGTAGCGTGCTCGGCCTGGAACCGAAGGGTCGCAAGTTCAAATCTTGCTGCTCCGACCAACGGGTTTGTTCAAAGGCCCATCGGACGACTTTGAAATGGCAATCTGGAAAGACAGATATTTATATCTAGGTGTATAACGGTTTACACCCGTTCCTAGGCAATCTCAAAGAGCGAACCAATTTAGACTGATAGGTTTTTATTGGCAGTCGTTGTTGGTGTTGTGAAACACTAACAAAAGTTCAAAAGACAATTTAAGAGGTTGGCGCATATCATACAATTTAATAAATTATTTTTTTCTTTCGGCACCATAGTAGACGCTTCTGTGAAGAATAATCTTTATACTGTGCGGCAAGTGATGTTGAGTATAAGTAAAGAAATATCAATAAGGTGTTAGGACTTGAAGTTGTGAAAATAACTATAAGAAAGAAAAAAGTTAAAGTAGCCAAATGTCCTATTACAATATATTTATAATATTATATTGTATCTCTGAATTACTGAAAGTTTGGTGAAATTTACAGGCATTCATCCTGCCAGTGCTCGAAAAGGGTAATAAGCTTTTAGGTCGCTCCTAATTGCTCAGTATTATTCTCATTGTGAATGAATAATTATCTGGTATGATTTTGTAAAGCGAAAGCTTATAAATAATTTATGTTCCTTTCATCTAATGGTTAGGATAGCGCTCTTTCACGGCGCAAATGCCAGTTCAACTCTGACAGGGAACACCAAATGCCGTTGTGTCGGAACAGGTATACGAGATAGTCTTAGAAACTATTTTTTACAAGTTCGAATCTTGTCAACGGCACCAATGGGGTCATAGTGATATCGGTAGCACTTTTGCCTTGCACGCAGAAAGGTTGGGTTCGACTCCCAATGACTCCATTAGCAGTATACATAAAAAGGATGGGTGAAATTCCCATAGCCGCCTTTTATAAGACGACTTACTGTCACCATTAAAGTGAGACAATGTATACTTTAATATATATAATTTCTCCTAAAGATTACGATGATAGGGGTAACCAAGGAAATTGGAGTAGGTATTTGCTCACGGTGAAGCGTAAATATAGACGAGGAGCCAGAATTGGGTTTAGATTTTATCTATATAAAGCCAATCAACTGTAGACCGACCAATACCCAACCTATAGTGAGATACCGCGGTAGTGGGATCAAAGTGGAGAAATAAGAGACCTAGGTTTTCTAGGTCTTTTCTATTGTTTTTAAATTTTTTTAAAAAATAGTTTGATTTTTTAAAAAATATATGTTATAATAATTATATAAAGTGAAAGGAGATATAAAATATAATATGTTAACTGAAAAAGGAACACAAATTTTTGAATTAATTTTAAACAAATATCAAGTTGGAGAAGAATTTAGGGCAAAAGACATAGGAGCTGCGTCAGCTACTCTTACTTCTATTGTTAAAGAAGGATATCTTGACAAAAAAGATACCAAACCACTTACATATTTATTAAAAGAAGGAGCAGAAGAAGAATATGAAAAGAGGAAACCAAAAAAATTTAACCCTTATTCTTATCAAGAATTTAAAAAACAGCAAGAATTAACTTATGATGAGTTATGTAAATATTTAATAAATAAATACGGCATAGTTGATGGTAATTATTTTTGTACTGAAAGTTGTTCTTCTCAAAATTCTAAAATAAGACGAGGTAAAGAAGGATTATTTATACATCATTATTATGAAAAAGATTTTATTATGCTTTGTAATAAAGAATGGGCAGTGATAAATTCTTTTGAATATCAAATGGGTAAAAATTTAATCTATTGTAATATATTTGAGCATTTATTACTTCATATAAAAATTGCTCTCAATGAATTTTCTGAAGAAAAATTACCAAACTTGGTTGGTATTGGTGGCATCGTTAATTTTATTGCTCCTAAAATTTTTTACGAATACAAAGTTACTTCACAAATAGAAAATATCAATAAACAACTTTTTGATAATATTATGGAAGATTTTTTTAATCTATATTTAAAAAGTTCGCAATTCCTAGTTACTAATTTCCCAGCATTAGAAATATATAAAAAACAGATTTCTTACTCTTCATTATTCGAAGCAAGAATGGCTCTTGTAACTGAAAATAATACTATGTTAGAAAGTGAATAAAAATTAAAAATAATTTGACAAAAGGAAAAATATATGTTATAATAATTATATAAAATAAAAGGAGTAAATAAATGGAAAAAACTATTCATATTAATTTTGAACTAAATGTTGATGAATTAATTAAACAATATAATTTAACTAGCAAATCAACTGAAAATGATATTGTTGATGCTATTAAAGATACTTTAAAGGAACAAGATGATATTATTTATGAATATTATTCAGCAGATGAAATGTACGATTATTATGAAAAAGAAATCAGAGAAAAATTAAAAGAAAAAGAAAGTTTCGAATTTGATTATGAAAAATGTAAAAAACTTTTAAATTGTCTTGCTGATAATGGAAAGTGGGGCGAACTTTATAAAATTTTATTTGAGAACGAAAAATCAAGTGATAAAGAGGCAATCGAAACATTAAATGTTTTAAATGATAATTTAGAGAAAAAATATAATGCTTTAAAAGAAGATACAATACAAGAATTAAATAAAATTTTAAATGATGCTACTGATGTAGTAACAATTTATAATTTAAAAAAACTTATATCAGATTTAAAGGAGAGAAAATAAATGATTAATGATATTAAAAAAGTATATATTAATGGAAATACAGTAGTAGTCAAATTTAAAAATGGCGATAGCAAAATTGCTAAGTGCCATCCAAATGATAAATTTGACTTAGAAAAAGGTATATTGTTATGTATTGCTAAAGAAAATGGTTATACATATCAAGATATTACTGATTTGTCAGAAAATGCTAATGTAATTAATCCATCTGAAAAGAGAAAAGAAAGATTACAAAGTAAAAATAAAGTAAAAGTTAAAAGAGATTATTTTGGAAAAAATAATGTTATTACTTTAAATCAGCTTTTTAATTATCTTAGTGATTATTTAAAATTTTAAAAATAAAAGGAGAAGGATATGAAACAAGTTATAACTGTTGTTGATAAAACTGCTAAGAAAAAAGATGGCTCTTACAAAGAAATTAAACTTGAAAAGAAAGTGGCGGATAAAAATCATTTGGCGGCACAAATTAATTATCCTTCTCAAGTTTTTAAAGATAAGAAGAAATACAATAGAAAAGAAAAACATCGCGGGCGCGCAATGGCAGAAAGTATATAAAGGAGTATTATGGATGACAATTTATTAAATTTAGAAGTGGTTAAATCTGAACAAGTAGCACTATATAATTTATTATCAAATGGTAATTTATTAGTAGAAAATGCTTCTTTAAATCGAATAAAAGAAGTAGTTAATAATCTTTATATATCTGAAATAACAAAACTACGAGAAGATGGCTCTAATTTTTTAAGTGAAATAGATAAAATTATTTAACAAAAAAATTTGAAAAATAATAAAAAATATATTATAATAAATATATAAAATAAAAAAGGAGATAAAAAAATGAGTTATTGTTCAGATGTAAAAATTAGATTAAAAGGTAAAAGACTTGCCGAAATAGTTAAAAAGTTAGATGAATATGTTAAATCAAAACCAGAAGGTTATCACGAAAATGTGGCACGCCAATTTGACTGTTTTGAAGTACTTGATGTTACTCCAGATAACAATGATGTTTATGTAGAATTATCATATTACAATGTTAAATGGTATTGGGACGATGTTGCAGAATTTATGAAACTTGTAAGAGATAGTGAAGACTACGCTTACGCCCGCATCGGAGAAGAACAAGAGGATATTGAAAGAGATTATTGCGGTGAAATAGAACCAATTTATGTTCGTTCAACTTTTGAAGAAGACAGTGAATTTGATGGAAAAATGCGTGAATCAGATGCTTTCACCTATAAGAATATTTTTAAGTACTAATTCTAAACAAAAAAGGAGAAAATGATATGAGTTGTTATATTAATGTTTATATTAAAGATAAAAAAACAAAGAGATTTACAAGATTATTTTCAATGTCGCGTTCTTCTGCTTTTTATGAAGCTGTTGATGATAAATACAATCTTTGGGAAAAATGCTTACCATTTTCTAAATTAGATTTAGTATCGATTGAAAATAATATTAAAAGCAGAATAGAAGACAATAAAGATTATATAAAGAGAGAAGAAGAAAGAATTAAGTTTATCGCTGAAACTAATTGTTCACTTAAAGAAAAATTAGAAGCTCGTACCGATAGTCTTGATACGATTGAAGAAGTAAAAGAAGATTTAGTGGGATTAGAATTCGCTTTAAGTTTAACAGAAACTCTTGTTATGATAGCTAATGATGATTATACTGCGCCCGATGATACAATTTATATGGGTGTTGAAAATGCCGACCCAAATGGGGAAGAAGATGAATAGTGCTGCGATAATTATAATGATTTTATTTACTTCTGCTATAAGTATTGCTCCAATGTTTTTCCCAGAAGATAGGTAGGAGGTCCAAAATGAAAAAGTTAAAATCAATATTAGAAAGTAATAATAAAAATGATAAATTTATTAAATCATTACCAAAAATCTATGGTATTTTTTGCTGGAAGAGTTATGGATTTTGGGATTTTCCATTCACTGGACAATTCCAAGATAATATGCCGTTAGTTTATGATTTTGATGATGGTAACGGTTGTTACGAACATTATGTTTTAAGAAAACTTAATGAAGTAACTACTGGTAGTTATTTAACTTTTACTTTTGATGAAGAAACTGCGTGTAGAATTGCTGATACTTTTAATAAAGTAGATTAATAATAGATATTTATATTAAAAGAAGAACATTGAGTTCTTCTTTTTTAATTCTAAAAATTTTTTTAAAAATAACTTGAAATTTTATAAAATGTATGTTATAATAATTATATAAAATAAAGGAGATAAAAAATGTGTATTGAACTTTATAAAAGAACTTTTAAAGAAATCTATGAAGAAGACGGCGCACTATGTGCCAGAATTTATCTTAATGATTTAATTCGTGGTAAAGATATCACAGAAGAACAATATAAAGAAATCTTATTTGGAGAAGGGAAAAATAATGATTAAATTAGCACCACCAGCAATAATTAAAGTTAATACCGTTGAAGAATTTATCAAACCATAGTTGAAAAAAGTTTTCCTTATGGACTTTTTAGGATTTGGGAAGAACAAATTTATACATATGGCGCCGGATGGAGCAATAATGAATATGTAAGAATTAATGGTAATAAGAAAAAAGAAATTTTACAACAATTAAAGATGGTAAGAAGAAACTATTTTTAAATAAAATTTTGATTTTTAATTAAAAAAGTAATATAATATTTATATAAAGATTAAGGAGATAAAAATGGTAAATAATTTTGAAGAATTTAGAAAAGATGTTTCTGACGCACTAGTACAGGTATGTAAAAAGTATAATTTAGAACTTGAATTAAAAAATATTAAATATGATGATGTACATTTAGACCTTAATGTTACTTTTAATGATAAAGGGAAAAATGGAGATGCTGAATATAATCTTTTTTGTAATTATTGTAAATTCTATGGTTTAACTCCAGCAGATTATAAAAAGCAAGTGGTAATAAAAGGAGAAACCTACTATTTATGTGGTTTCGCCAATAAAGCTCGCAAATACAAAGCCATTGTTAGAAATAACGAAGGTAAAAAGTTCGGTATGACTTTAGATTTATTTAAAAAATAGGGGTAAATATGAGAGAATTAACTTTAAAAGAAGAATATGATATTTTGTGGGCTTTAAACGGCGAAGAACCTATGGGTAATGGTACTTCTAGAGTAGTTTTTGATTGTCCAGTTGATTTAGCAGACCAATTAAATCTTGATAGCAATTATCATTATGTTATTAAATTAGATTACGGAGTGGCTGGGCGCAATCAGATGACTACAGAAGTTAATTTTTTTAAGAACTGTGAAAATAGTGATAGTATCAAATATCTCGCACGCATTGTGGCAGTCGGTAAATTTATGACAATCATGGAATATGTAGAAGTAATTGATTATTTATTTGAATTTATTAATGGAGAAGATTTAATTGAATATGATGAACATAAAATTGACGGCAGAATTAATCAATTAAGTAAAATTGAAACCGATTTCACCAAAACAGAAATAAAAGATATGTACAATCAGACGATTAAAGCCTTAAAATTCTGGTATATGACACAACAAGAATCTGACGGTATTCAAGTAGGCTTAACAGAGGATAAAAGAGTCGTATTATATGACTATGCTATTAATAGTATTGAAACTCCTTGTTTTATTTCTAATACTTGCTTAGAAATGTGGGGTGGCGAATTAGTACAAAATTTTATTTCTGTTTTAAGAACTCTAGTGGGTTTATGCCTTAAAAAAGAAAAAGATTTTTTAGATAATTCTAATAACTTACAAAAAATTGACTCTCTAGTTGAACAAGAAGTTGAAAGATGTTTTGAAGACAAAGACTATGTTGTAAAACAAAATTTTGATATTTAACTACCTATGTTGATTGCGCCTTTGTCAAGAATTTTAATTATGTAATTAATTCTAATTCTTAGTGGTCGGGCGCCTTCAACATAATAATTTGATTTTTTATTAAAAATATAATATAATATTATTATAAAAAGGAGATAAAAAAATGAAAAATATTGAAAACTACTCTTTAAATATAAGCCCATTTTCAACTGACTTATCTAACTTTTCTACTATATTTATTAATTCAATTTCTGCTAGTTCTAATTCAACTCAAAATTATTTTAACTAAAAAACTTGAAAAAATAATAAAAATAATATATAATATACTTGTAAATAAAAAAGAAAAAAACTTTTATTACCGACCCACAAAGCTAAAGTCGTTAAACTTGGCTTTGGTCTAATAAGACCTAAAACTAATTG
This sequence comes from uncultured Mollicutes bacterium, assembly GCA_937893635.1. The sequence goes on from CALBGF010000106.1 coordinate 101,710, forward strand.
AGCGTAGCTAATTCGAGCCGACTTGTCTGAAAGTCCGTAAAGTGGTATCATCAAGTTCTTAACTACCCACTATTCCCGTGAGTGAATAATAAATATGTGGCGAGAATAATTGCGCAATGGTTGCTGGCTTCCTTAAACCAGTTGGCAATAAAAGACAACCTTCTCGTGGTATTGCTGTTTAAAACCAATGTCTTAATAAATAAAAAAGGAGATAAAATGGAATTAAAATATTGTAAAGTAAGATTTGATGGTTATAATAATGATTATGACTTCTTGAATTTGGCTTAAATAAAATTGGCAGTTGGAGATGAAGTATTATTAAAGTGTGCTTCGGGCATTCAAAAAGGAATTGTTACCAAAGTGAATATTCCTAAGGGCAAATCTAATCATAAAGCCTTTGTCTTCCAAAAGATTGATACTTCTTATGCTGAAAGAGTACTCGCGCAAATTGAAGAAAAAGAAGCATTAGTAAAACAAATGGAAGAAAGAGAACAAGAACTCACAAAAATTAATCAATACAAAGCTTTAGCAATTTCAGACGAAAAGATGGAACAACTCTATAACAAATATGTAAGTCTTGATTAATTTGTAAGCGCCTGCCGCAAACAAAGTATTATTTAAAAAGTGAAAATTTGGAATTTGAAAATTTCTCAAAAAATTATAAGGTTCTTTTAAAATTTTTACATAAAAGAAAACAAAGAAAAGCAATATATTCATTATTATTTAGTATTATATTTATTATATATTATATAATATATATTAT
>CALBGF010000107.1 GCA_937893635.1 uncultured Mollicutes bacterium
ATAACTTCACCTTCTTTAGCACTCTTTATCTCTCAGTGCTAATTATATTATATGCCAAATTTTAGCACTGTCAACCAAAAAGTGCTAATTTTTTTAATTTTTTTGATTTTTATTTATTTATACTTATAAAATAAGTATAGCATATTAAAAAATTAACTATTATTACACTTCTTCCATAAAAAGTCTTAATAAAATAGCGTCAAGTAACATCATTCCTTCATATGTTGGATAAATGCGATGTTTAGTTATTTTAAGCATTTTTTCTTGTTCTAACTCTTTAATTGTTTTATATAATTTATGTGATTTTATATTGCCAAAACGTTTATTAAAATCCGATATCAAAAATCCATTATATTTACGTAAATTAAGCATTAAAAATTCTTCTAAAATATTATTATTAGATAGTTCTTCTTTATATTGAATAGTATTTCCTTTTAAATAATCATTTATGTTTGTAGTATTTTGATATCTAACATTATTAACATATCCATGTGCGCCTAAACCAAGTCCAATATAATTTTCATCATTCCAATAAGTTAAATTATGTTTTGAATATGCTTTATTTTTAGCAAAATTTGAAACTTCATAACGCTTAAATCCATGTCTAGTTAAATAATTATATAATGTATCATAATACATACGTGAAGTATCTTCATCTACTTCTTTAACTCCTTTATTATAAAACATTGTTCCTTTAGAAACTGTTAAAGAATATGAAGAAATATGATTAATATCTAATGATATTGCTTCTTTTAAATCATTTTTAAATAATTCAAGTGTTTGGTTAGGAAGTCCATATATTAAATCAATATTAATATTTTTAAATCCCATCTTCTTAATTTGCTTAATCCAATATTTTACTTGTCGCGCAGTATGGTGGCGATTAATACTTTTAAGTAATTCATCATTAAAAGTTTGAACACCAATTGAAATACGGTTAATGCCATATTCTTTAAAAAGGCGTAATTTTTCTAATGTTAAATTTTCGACATTTACTTCAATCGTGAATTCTGAATATTTTCTTAGATGTTTATTTAAAGATGCAAAAAGTAGCTTTAAGTTACTAGTGCTTAAAGAGGAAGGCGTTCCTCCACCAATATAAATAGTTTTAAATTTTTTATTTTTTAAACTATCAATTTCTTTAACTAAAAATTTAATATATTTATTAACAAAAGGACGTAAATA
>CALBGF010000108.1 GCA_937893635.1 uncultured Mollicutes bacterium
TTATTTTGGAATTGTATAAAGCACTTGTTTTTTGAATAATGTCATCAATAGACTTTGCAAAAAATATTAAATCATTTAAAGCATCTTCAAAGCACACTAATACTAAAGTGATATCATCACTCTCATTATTTTTTAAATTAGTTTCACATAAATTCCAAAAAATTTGTTTTAAGTTTTTCATGTTATTTCCTACCTTATATTGAGTGTTACTATTCTAATTAATTAATTGCTTTTTATATAATTAATTATAGCATTATATAAGGCAAATTCAACTTTTGCGCGCAAAAATGCGCGCATTTTATTTGCGATTTTCTTATAATCATAAAAAATCGCTAATTACCAAACGATAATTAACGATTAGTAGATCCATTTATTATTAAATATTAGTCATTACGTTTTAAGAATGAAGATAATACTGATGAATGTCTTTCATCATCATTATTTTCTACTTGAGACGCATTATTTTCTTCTTTTTTCTCCTCTTTTACAAGAGTTGGGCGTGTTCCAAATTGTGGGATAGCGGTAAAATCATATTCTTCCGCAAAATCAGTAGCAATGATACTAACTAAAATTTGATCATCCAATTGATTGTTGATTGAAACACCAAACTTAATATCTAAATCTTCACCAGTTGCGTCACTAATTGATCGAACTGCTTCTTGTGCTTCAAATAAAGAAACAGAGCCACCGCAAGTAACCGAGACAATAGCTTTTCTTGCACCATTAATTGATGTTTCAAGTAATGGAGATGCCATTGCGCCAGATGCTGCATCAAGAGCTTTGTTTGCTCCTTCTCCTTGTCCGAATCCAATTAAAGAAATTCCTGAATTTTTTAATGTATTACGAACATCCGCAAAATCAAGATTGATAACTGATGGCATTAAAATTAAATCAGTAACGGTCTTTACAGATTGTGCTAAAACTTTATCGGCTTCCGCAAAAGCATTTTGGACACTACATTGTCCGTTCATCATTAATAATTTATCATTAGAAACAACAATGATACTATCAACTTGTTCTTTTAAATTGTTAAGTCCTTCGATGGAATTAGCAATACGTCTTTTACCTTCAAATGTGAATGGACGAGTAACAATAGCAATTGTTAACGCTCCTTCTTCTTTAGCTACGCTTGCAATTACTGGAGCGGCACCAGTACCAGTTCCACCACCCATACCAGCAGCGATAAAGACCATATCAGCGCCTCTTACAATGTTACGAATATCTTCTTTTGATGCTTCCGCAGCGGCACGTCCAACATCAGGTTCACCACCAGCACCTAAGCCTTTGGTTAATTCACTACCTAATACAATTCTATTTTCTGCTTTTGAAGACATTAAAGCTTGTTTATCAGTATTGGCAACATAAAATTGTACACAAGAAATCTTTTCATCAATCATACGATTAACGGCATTACTTCCTGCTCCACCTACACCTATAATTACAATTTTTGCTATTGGTTCAAAATTATCGATACTATCCATTTTTGTTCCTCCTATAAACTATCATCGGTTTCTGAATATTTTTGCGTTTTATGTTTTTCTCTTGTTAATGGTTGTACTTGTGGTATTTCTTCTTTTTCCTCACCGATAAATTCAAATAAACCACAAGAAGTTTTAATAGCGCCTAAACAATTAATAAATATTTGATTACGCGCGCCTAATGATTTAACACTTGGGAAACTAACGCCACGAGAATTATATTTATCATTTACAAATTCTTTAAATCCAATAAGTTGTGTTCCACCACCAACAAAGACTAATGGCCATTGTTCTAGTTCAACATCTCCGCCCATTAAAGTCTTAATTGCACGATTAATATCTTTTAAAAGAGTGTTAAGATATTCTTCTGTTACAAGTCTTAAATCATTAACTGTAAATTCAACATTCTTATCTTGCTCACTATGACAAATACTTGGCTTAAAATTACATTTAAAATCATCTAAACCATATTTAAGTTTTAGCTCATTAGCTAAAGAATAATTAATGCCCATACGATAAGATAATTCTTGGGTTAAGTTTTCTCCACCCATATCAATATACGATGATTGATATGGCTTACCATCAGAAATAATAGTAATTGTTGTTGTTTTACCACCAACATTAACTAAGAAATATTTATTTGATACATTTTTATAAGTAGTAAATAATTGTGCCACACCATAAGGAGCCACTAAGATATTACTTATTTTTAGGCCGACTTTATCTACTAAACCAATATATGTTTCTTTAATATATGTTGGAATGGTATGAATGAAAGCATTGAGTTTTATTGTACCGGATGTTTCATTAATTGGTGGGTTAGAGAAAATACGTTCTTGATCTAAAGTATAATTAATCGGAATTGTATCAATAACAGCATTCTCTTCATTATATGTATCTCTTGTTAACATTGTCATGACATTACGAATATCAACTTCCGCAATTAACTTATTTGGGGAAACGACATTAGTGGTTGCCATATTTTTAAATACTTCTAGTCCGCGAGCAGGTAATACTAAAGTAACTTCATTTATATCATTTTTTAAAGTGTTTTCAGCATCAAGAATTACTTCTTTAATTACACTACAAACTTCATCACTATCATTAACAATATTATTTTTGATGCAATTTAAAGAAAGTGGTTTAGCTATAGCATGAAGAACAACTATTTCATGTTCGCATTCATATCCCACTACTAACTTAATCGCGGTAGATCCAATTTCTAATGCATTAATTATTTTGGCCATCACTAGCCACCTCCTCAAATGTTACAATACGGTAATCATCCTTTTTCTTGCCATTTTCTACTTTGTAATATACGCCTTCATAAATATCATTATCTTTATTATAATAATATTCTTCTTTTGGGCTTCTAAAAGCACTAATAAATGCTTCTTTATTTTGCAATGCTTCTTTTAAGATTTTATGATTAATACGAACACGAAGTGTATAATCAGTATCTAGCTTAAAATATAAACCTAAATATTTTTCTGGAGTTGGTATTTCTTTTAAGATAATCATTGTTTCATCTAACTTTACTAAACGACCATATAATTCTTGATCGAAGAACTTTAAATAATTTAGTAATGTTTTAGATTGAGTATCTGATTTATAATCAATAAAAATAGGTAAGGAATTTATATCGACATTATAGTTATTAATTGTATAAGAACTATATTTTTTTTGATATGCAGAATATATTTCCCCATTGGTAAGTAATATCTCACCATCTTCTAATTTAGCAATAGGCGCTACTTCATCGACATAGACATTAAGATAAGTTAAATGCCAATCAATACTAGAACGATTAACATAAGGTGATTCATTAAGTTTGCTCATTGTTTTTTTAACACTCACTTTAAGAAGAGAATCATTTTTTCTTAATCCACATAAAGAAATAACATCATCTTTAGTAAGATAATAATTCCCGCTTAAATTATTAATTTTTACTTTTCCAATTGGAGAAAATAAATAAGTAGCAATTAAACTAACAATAGCAATTGAAAAAAAAGAACGAAGAATAATCTTGCTATGATTTTTTTTTGACTGAAGTTTGATTTCTTCACTGATTTTTGAAATATCAGTCAAAACAACATCATCTTCATATTCACTCATTCTTTATTCACCACCTAAGTATAATTACCTCGCTATCAGGTATATACTTAAATTTATTATAAACAAGACTTCTTAATATAACAAGTATATTAAGAAAGTTTTTTTGACTTGCATTTTGTGTATTGATAATAAAATTAGCGTGTTTATTTGATACACTAATGCCTTCTAAATTAAGTCCTTTAACATATAAACTATCTAAATCCCTTGCAATACTTCTTTCAAGCATATTTTTGAATGTTGAACCTAAAGTTAAAACGTTTTGTGGTTGTGCATTTACTCGTGATTTTGTGTTTTCTAGCGCTCTATTTCTAATTAGATTTAAATTACCTTTTACACATTTAAATTTTGCTTCATAAATAATATATTTTGTATCTTTAAAAGAGGATTTACGGTAAGAAAAAGTCATATCTTTTCTTGTTAATTCAATAAATTTTCCTTCATAAAAACAAGTCACACTTATTAAGTACTTAGATATTTCATCACCAAATGCCCCAGCATTATTAACAATTGCGCCACTGACGTTACCAGGTATTGAAAGTAAACCACTAAAACCATCATATCCCTTATTAATCATAAAACTTGCTAATTTTTTTAATTTAGTGCCCGCTCCTATCGTTACTTCATCATTTTTTAATTTAATATAATCATTAGAAATGCGAAGTAAAGCATCACGAAAAAAATAATCCGGAAATAATATTTTCGTTGCGCCACCAATCACATAATAAGTAAAGCGATTTTTTTTAATTATTTTAAACACTTCTTTTAATCCAGTTTTATTATAAATATCATAAAAATAAGAGATAACACCACCTATTTTTATACTTGATATATCTTTGGTTAAAAAGTTTTTTGTTAATTGATAATTATCCATTTTTAATTGCTAATAAAATGTTTTCACAAACATTTTCCTTCTTTAATTTATTTAAATTAGTTTTCATTTCAATTTGTAATTCTAAATTATTTTTAACTTCATCAATTAACATAATTATTTCATCACTACTAACATCTTTTTCTTCAATCATAAATGCGGTTTTTTTATCAAATAAATATTTGGCATTTAAATATTGATGATTATGTTTTACATTTGGTGAAGGTATTAATAGACTTAGCTTATTTAAACTAATTATTTCACTAATTGAAGTTGCTCCCGCACGCATAATAATAAAGTCCATTTGTTGCATAAGTTCAATCATATTTTTTTCGTATTTAATAATAGTTACATGTTTATTTTCAAGTTTTTTTAAACTTTCATAATTTTTATTACCACTAATAACAAATAAATGAATGTTATTGTTTGTTTCTTTTTTTATAACTTCTTCAATCATTTTATTTAACGAAGAACTAGATAAACTACCCGCAAAAAATAAAACATTATATGACTTATTATTTTGATAATGATAAAAGATGTTACTTATTTCATCCATTCTTGGATTACCAAAATTATACGTTTTCTTAGGAAATAAAATATGTTTAGTTTTATCCATAGAGATAAAAACTTTTTTAGCAAAAAACTGTCCTAACATATTTGCGTCACCAATCACGCTATTTTGTTCATGAATATATAATGGTTTTCTTAGTTTTAAACTAATTAATAAACCAATAAAGGTAACAAATCCACCAAAAGTAATGATTGCATCAATGTTTTTTAGATCATTCTTAATACTTTTTAACGCATTTTTTAATTTAAAAAAGTTTGATGGCCTTTTAAGATATTTTTTTAATTGATTAGGAACATCAATTGATAAAATATTAACATTTTTTAAATTATCAATTACTTTTTCTTCAAAACCATTTTTTACTGTTAAATAAGTTATTTGATGATTAGATTGTGCTTTTTTAATTAACGATAAACAAGGATAAACATGTCCTCCACTTCCAGAGGCTAAAAATAAAAGATGCATAAATCCACCTACTTTCTAGAAACAATTAACCCTAATGAACATAAGCATACTGATAATGATGAACCACCATAACTAATTAATGGTAAAGTAATGCCAGTAACTGGAATTAAAGAAACCACTACTCCTAAATTAATGATAACTTGAACCATAATTAAGCCTAATAAGCCCGTAATCATTAAAGCATTAAATTCTTTTTCTTGTTTCATCGCTAATTTAAAGCCTAATACAAATAACAAAGCAAAAAGTATTAAAACAATAATACCTCCAATTAAACCAAACTCTTCAACAATAATTGAATAAATAAAATCTGTTTGAGGTTCAGGTAAATAGAAATGTTTTTGATAAGAGTTAAGTAAACCATTCCCAAGTAACGCTCCTGGCCCAATTGCGTATAAACTTTGAATAATCTGAAATCCGCTTCCTAATGGATCACTCCATGGATCAATAAATGATTTAATGCGGTCAAATCGATATGGCGCAACAACAATTAATCCTACAATTAAAGCTACTCCTAATCCTCCTAATATAAAGAAATATTTCATTGGTAAACGTGTTGTAAACATCATTATTACTAAACTTGATAAAATGACAACTGCGGTACCAAAATCTGGTTGAAGCATAATTAAAACAAAGCCAATAACCATGACAATTAATAATAGCCAAAATCCTTTTAGTTTTTTTGTCGCGTCAAAATTATTACTAATATATTTAGAAGCATATATAACAATCGCAATTTTAAATAATTCTGAAGGTTGAAGAGCAAATGGACCAATTCCAAACCAAGAACGTGAACCATTTCTACTAATTCCTAATCCTGGTATTAAAACTAATCCTAACAATATTAACGAAGCAAGGATAATTTTTTCGGCATGTTTATATAAAAAATCACTTGATATTTTAGTCGTAACAAAAAATCCAATTGCCCCTAATAAAGCAAATAATGATTGTCTTTTTAAATAATAATATGGATCATTAAATTTTGCTTCTGCCCAAACATTGGAGGCACTATAAACCATAAATATACCAAACGCCACTAAAACAAAAGTTAAAATCGTAATGCTTAATGATAATTTTTTATTTTGTGTCATAAAAATGCTCCTTTATTAAGCTATCGAAATATTTGCCGCGTTCAAAATAGTTTTTAAATTGATCAAATGATGAACAAGCCGGAGAAAAAATTATTGCTTCTTCTTTTTGAATAACTTTTTTAATTTCTAAAATAACTTCTAATAAATTATCAAATATTTTTCCTTTTTTTATAATATCTTTAATTTGGTTTTTATTAATGCCATAAATATAAATTTCATCACTACTTAAAAACTTTACTTTATCAAAATCATTACTTTTATAAATTCCGCCAATAATAATATGTCTTTTGGTATTTTGAAAATTTTTTAAAGCTTCAATTAATGCTCCGGTTGATGTTGATTTAGAATCATTCATTATATAAAAGCCATTAACTTTACTTATTGTTTCGCGATATGGAAGATTTTTAAAATTTTTAATAACATTAATAAATTCTTGATGATAACCAAATAATGGATAAATAGCAAGTAAAGCAAATGTTACATTAACTAAATAAAAATTAGGATAATTAGGTAAATCACTTTTTTTAATTAAAGTCTTGTCTTGATAAATAATTTTATCTTCTTTTAAACAGATTAAATTATTATCATAAATATTGATAACTTCATATTCTTTAAAATATTTATCATTATCGCTAATTACTACTTGATTATTGAGTAATAATCTTTTTTTAGAAGCAATATAATATTCATAACTGCTTACTTTATCTAAATGATTAGGGGAAATATTTGTTATTACATTAACATCACTTTTAAAATCCTTAATATCTTCTAATTGAAAAGAAGATAATTCTAAAACTACAACTGAATTATCTTTAATTTCTTGAATGTGTTCACATAATGGCTCACCAATATTCCCTAATAAATAAGTATTAATATGAATGGATTTAAGCATTTTTTCAATTAGGCTAACAGTCGTTGTTTTTCCATTTGACCCAGTCACAGCAATTATCTTAATGCTTTTATCTTTTAAGAGACGATATCCTAATTCAATTTCAGAAATTATTTCGCGAGACATTACTTTAATTAAGGAATATATTTCTTTTGATTTATCAAATCCTGGACTAATAATTGTTAAATCAAATAAAGGTAAATTATTTTTTAAATAATTTTCATCAATTTTTTTTATGTTTTTTGGTAATTCTAAATTATCTTCTATTACGTAAATATCATACTTATTTTTTAATACTTTATAAGCAGCTTGGCCGCTTTTTTTAAATCCTAAAATCAAGCATTTTTTCATAATAAATCACCCACAATCATGGCAATAAAACTCATGATAAAACCAACTAAATAAAACATATTCACTACTTGATATTCTTTTAAGCCACATAGTTCAAAATGATGATGTAATGGTGCCATTTTAAACACACGCTTTTTAGTTAATTTAAAATAAGCAACTTGAATAATTACCGATAAAGTCTCAATTATAAAGACGAGTCCACTAATAACAAGCAAATATTCTGCGTTAAGCATAAAAGCAATTAAAGCAATAAAGCAACCATTAGCTAAGCTTCCTGCATCACCCATAAATATTTGGGCTGGATGTCCATTATATTTAAGAAAGCCAATATTACCACCAATAAAACTAGTTATTAAAAAAGCAATTCCATATTCTTTAGTTTTTAAAGCCACTAATAAGAATGGCAAATATGCAAGTATTAATAAACCACCCGCTAAACCATCAAGACCATCAGTCATATTAACGGCATTTGTTGCGCCTACAATCATAAAAATAATTAAAACTACAAATAATGGTCCTAAATAAATATAATTATTAGCCAAATGTAAAATCCACATTGTTTTATCATCATAATTTAATAAAATTAAGGCAATAATACTTAAAATTACTTCTAAAGAAAAACGTAAAGAAGCACTAAGTCCTTTAGCATCTTTATATTTAATCTTTTTATAATCATCAATAAAACCAATAAGACAGAAACTAACAATTAACGCTACTGCTATTAATATTTTATAAGATAAATATTGGTAATTAATTAAAGTACCAACTATTGCTCCGCCCACTACTCCTAACCCTCCCATAGTGGGTGTTCCTTGCTTTTTTTGATGAGTCATAACAATGTCTTCTCGAATTGCTTGACCTAGATGTTTCTTTTTTTCGCTTTTAATAATAAAACGAATAATCATCATTGATGTTAAAAAACTGACAATAAATGAAAGAAAGAATCGGATTAATATTTCGATATTTATAGCCATTTTTTAACCTCCTTATAATCTGAGTATGGTATTTTAAGATTTTCCACTAATTGATAATCTTCATGTCCTTTACCAAGTATTAATAAAGAATCATCTTTAGTTAATAGCTTGATACCTTTTTCAATTGCGCGACTTCTAGAAATACATACTTGGAATTTATCTTTGTTTTCTCCCATAATGTCATTAATGATTTGATAAGGATCTTCGTTACGAGGATTGTCATTAGTTAAAATGATATAATCGGCATATTTTAAAGCAATATTTCCATATTGTCGGCGCTTTGATTTATCTCTTTCGCCGCCCGCTCCAAAGATTAAAAATAATTTACCTTTAGTCATTCTTTTAATTTCTTTGATGGCTTTTAACATCGCCATGCTTGTATGGGCATAATCAATAATGATATTAGGAGATAAATGAATTACATCCATTCTTCCTTTAACTGTTTCGCATTTCCTTATTTTGCTTAAATCAATTCTTTTTCCTATTGCGCTTAATAAAGTTAAGACCGAAGATAAATTTAAAATATTAAATCTTCCAATTAAATTTGTTTCAATTATTTGTTCATTAAATTTAAAAACTGTTTTATTAATATTACTAGTAATTATTTGTTCTTCACTTAAAGAATAACTAATGGTATTACTTCTTTTATCACATAATTCTTTTCCAAATTTATCTAAATAATTCGCAACTAATAAAGCTCGTGAACTATTAATAAAATTTAGTTTTGTATCTTGATAATCTTTTAAAGTTTTATGATAATCAAGATGGTCACTAGTTAAATTAGTAAAAATTAAATAATCAAAGTCAAAACCATTTACTCGTCCTTCTTTTATACCAATCGATGATACTTCTAAGATTAAAAAATGCTTTTTTCTTTTTCTTGCTAGAACAATATCATTAGCAAGTTCAATCGCATTCGGGGTAGTATTCACACTTATAAAAGAATTTTTAATATTTTTTAAAGTTGTAACTACCATTGATTTAGGTAACAAATTATGTAAAATTGTCGCTACACTTGTTTTTCCATTTGTGCCAATAATACCGATTAAATGCGGCTTATTTGATTTAATTTTATAAAAGAAATTAGCAAAATATCCTAATTGCTCTTTTAAATTTGGGACATAATAAACACCAGGTAAATCGACATTTGATAAAATTATTAATGGTTTTATTTTTAGTTTATTAATATAATTAATTCCTTTATCAATAGCAATGAAAATAGAATTTGGTTTCATTTTTCTTGAATCAATAACTAAATTTCTTGCTCTTCTTTCATCATCACTTAATATATTAAAAAACGCTAAAGCATGTTTAATTTTCATACGCTAATCTCCTAATAAAATCATAATGGTTGAACCTTCTTTAAGGTGTTCTCCTGACTTAGGTTCTTGATCAATTACTTTATTTCCTTCACCAAAATAAACAAATTTAAAATATTTTGATTTTACTTCTTTCTTACTTTTTCCTATGTAATTATCAACAATATACGATTTAACATCCATCCAGGTATAAGTGCGTTCAATTGGTGATTCTCTTTTGCTAACTTTTAAAATTGGTAAAGTTTCCGCCAAAATGGTTTGAATAATTGGACCAATTGTTGTTCCACCGTATTGAATGGTGTTATGTGGTTCTCGCATTGCAAAATAAATAACTACTTTGGGATCATCCATAGGCGCACTAGCAATAAAAGAAAGTACATATCTTCCTTTTTGATAAACGCCATTTTCGGCAATTTGAGCAGTACCAGTTTTTCCTCCAACACGATATCCATCTAAGTAAGCTTTTTTACCAGACCCTAAAGCCACGACACATTCTAAAGCTCTCCGCATTAAATCACTAGTTTCTTTTTTTATTACTTGTCTTTTCGGCTCATTAGGAAAAGTATAAACAATTTCATTAGAAAATCCGGATGATATCGATTTAGCAATATGCGGAGTATATAAATATCCTCCATTAATTGTAGCGGAAAACATACTAGCTAATTGAATAGCGGTTAATGATACTCCTTGACCAAATGCGCTAGTGGCTTGTTCTAAGACTCCATATTTATCATAATTAAACATGATGCCTTTTGATTCTCCTGAGATATCAACACCAGTTTTTTCACCTACTCCAAAATCTTTATAATAGCCATATAATCGACCTTTTCCCATTCGACGGGCAATTTCTACGAATCCCGGGTTAGAAGAATTTTGTAAAACTTCTAAAAATGTTTGTAAACCATGTCCGCCTTTTTTCCAAGATTTAATTCTTGCTCCTCCAACGATTTCATAGCCTTTATCATAATAATAATCTTTATCCATATCGATTACTCCCGCATCTAGAGCACTTGCAAAAGTTATGGCTTTAAAAGTTGAACCAGGTTCAAAAGAAGAGAAAACCGCTAAAGTACGATTATAAATTTCCGGGTCATAATCAGAATAATTATTATTATCATAAGTTGGACGATTACCAATTGCTAATATTTCACCATTATTAGGATCCATTGCTAAGGCTATAATTTCTTTTGGAGAATATTTAATCCAAGCATTTTTCATTTCACGTTCAATAATATTTTGTATATCAATATTAATAGTAAGATTTAAATTAAGTCCATCTAAAGGCGCAACTAAACGCGACGATTTATTTTCAAATAATCCTCCTTTAGCGTCCATTAAATAATTTAAACTTCCATCAACTCCTTTTAAGTAATAATCATAATAGCTTTCCACACCCGCTAAACCCTGATTATCTATACCAACAAAGCCTAATAATGAAGCCATGGATTCGCCATATGGATAATATCTTTCATTATCATTAATTAAATAAACACCTTTTAAATTTAATTCATTAATGGCATTTGCTTCTTCAATACTTATTCTTCTTCCTTCTGGATGTAAACGCACTATAGAAGCTTTTTTAGATATTTTTTCTAAAATTGTATTTTCATTTCCATTAATAATTTTTGCAATCTTTTTTGCCGTTCCATCTTTATCTTCCACTTGAAAAGGAATAACCGCAACTGAATAAGTTGGATTATTTAACGCTAAAGCATTATTATTACGGTCATATATGATACCGCGAGGTGCAGAAAGCGGAAAACTTCTTTCCCATAAGTCTTGCGCCTTTGTTGATAAGTAGTTATTACGTATTATTGTTTCATAACTTAATTTAGAACCTACTAAAACTAAAGATACTATTGATAATATTTGAATGAATCGTATCTTTTTTATTGAAACACCTGGAATCATATTAATCACCATTAAATGATATGAATGATTTTTAAATTATATTTATATTTTTTGAGTATGAAAAAACGCTTCTTAATAAGGAAGCGTTACTTAAATAATTTTTTGGTAATGTAATTAATATTAATTTTAATCTTTTTTAAAACTGTTTCAATTGATGAATCTTTTTCTTCTTCTTTTAACGAACCAATTTCAATAGCCATTACTTCGTTATCGACTTGTAATTTATGGTTTATAGGAAGAAATGAAATAGCTGAAACAACAAATAAACAGATGCCAAAAGATCTTAATCGATTACACAAACGATCAAAGCGTGAATCATTCGATTTAGTTAACTTATCTTTCATCATTTTCATCTATCCTTTCTATAATTCTTAATTTTGCACTTTTTGAACGTGGATTATATTCAAGTTCTTCTTCACTCGCAGTAATGACTTGGCGGTTAACAAGACGGTAACTTGGCTTTTTTTCTTCACTTGGAAGTAAAACTGGCGCATGTCTATTACCTTCTACTTCACTTACTTCTTTAAAAGCTTTTTTAACGATACGATCTTCTAAAGAATGGAAAGTAATAATAGCAAGTCTTCCTCCGACTTTCAAAGATTTCAAAGCATCACTTAAGACATTAGTTAAATAATCTAATTCATGATTTGTTTCAATGCGTAACGCTTGAAATACTTGTTTAGCGGGATGACCTTTTTTTGCTAATTCTTTTTTTGGAAGTGAACTTTTAATAATATCCACTAATTCGAATGTTGTATCAATTGATTTGATACTTCTTTTCATAACGATATTACGCGCAATTGGATAAGCATAATTTTCTTCTCCATAGTCTTTAAATATACGTACTAAATCTTTTAAGTCGTAATTATTAACGATGTAATGGGCATCAAGAGTTGCATCTTGATCCATACGCATATCTAACCTTGCATCATATCGATACGAAAATCCTCTTTCACCATCATCAAATTGAGGTGATGAAACACCTAAATCCATTAAGATACCATCAACTTTAGAAATATTTAATTCATCTAAATGTTTTCTTAAGTTAATAAAGTTATCATGAATTAAGGTGTAGTTGTTACTTATTGTTTTTAGAAATTGGTTTGATTCTTCAATAGCTTTGATATCTTGATCAAACGCAATTAAGCGTCCATTAGGAATTCTTTTTAATATTTCGCTAGAATGACCTGCGCGACCTAATGTGCAATCAACATATACGCCATCACTTTTAATATTTAAGCCGGAAATAACTTCGTTAAGCATGACAGGAATATGAAGTTCCATTACTTATCATTTCCTTCTTCAAGGTTATCAGACATATCTTCATAAGAATCATCAGCTTCTTTTAAGTATTGTTCCCATGAATCTAAGTCCCAAACTTCAAAGTGATCAATTACGCCAACAATCATAACCTTACGACCAATCTTATATTGGTCTAATGTTCTTTTTGGAAGTAATATTCTTCCTGCTTCATCAATTTCTAATTCCACAACACTTTGTGATTCTACACGCACAACTTTACGTGGATCACTTTTATTGAAAGCGAGTTTAGTGGCTTCTTCCATTCTTTTGATAAAATCTTCTTCCTTGTAGATGCTAATACAGCGGTCATAACCACGCATGATGAAAACTTTTTTTCCGACTTGCTCACGCAACTTGGATGGAATCATCATTCGACCCTTAGCATCTAAGGTATGTTGATAGCTACCAAAAAACATACACTTTCTCCCACTTTCTACCACAATTATATTAATTTCATTAATAATTGTAAAGAGTTTTCTTATTTTTTAACGTTAAATTAATTTTTAATTTTCTAAGAAAGCACAAAAAAACAGCCATTTAATCGGCTGTTTTTAGTGTTTTTATGTTTTTTTATAATTATTCAGTTAATGATTAATCGTCTTCCCAATCATCGAGTGCTTTTAGACGTGGATCGAGTTGATTTTTATGATTTTCTTCAAATTCATCTTCTGACCACACTTTTACGCCTTTAATATCAGGAAGTTTTGCGCCTTTCTTTACCACTTTTAAAGGAATATTACCAATAATTATTCCTAAAACATAGTCATCAATATTAATTGTGTTACCAGTAATTTCTAAAATTTCTTCATCTAGGGGATCTTCTGAAAATTCAAGAACTTCTTCCGTATCAATATCATAATCAACATCTTCTAAAGTATAAGAACATTGAAGAACTAATGGAGCGTGTATCTCAAGTTTAATTTCAATAATATCTCCATAATTAGAACATTTAGCTTTTACTTTAACATCTTTTATTTCGTTTAAGGTAGCAACATTTTCATAACTACTTTTCGGAAAATGTAAAGTTTCTTCAAGTTCTAAAGGTGCTTTAGCATTTTTAATATCTAAAACTGTTACTTTCATATTAACCTCTTAATGTTGCTTTAAGTTTAGTATTTAAAGCATCAATGATACCTTTTTCAATATTAGCAATTTCTTCACTTGTAAAGCTCTTGGTTTGATCTTCATAAGTAATCTTAAGTGCTAAAGAGATGTAACCTTGTTCAACGTGTTCACCTTCATAAACATCGAATATTTCGACATTCTTAACATAGTTATGTCCTGATTGACGAATAACACGAATTATTTCGCTAGCTGGAACATCTTTGGCAACAACTAAAGCTAAGTCACGTTCTACAGTTTGATAACGAGATGGCGGTAATACCTTGATTGGACTTACACGCATATCAATAAATTTATCTAAATTCATTTCCATCATAATGACACGATTTTTACCTAAATCAAAATCTTTAACTAAATTA
>CALBGF010000109.1 GCA_937893635.1 uncultured Mollicutes bacterium
TAGCAATAATTATCTTTAAATCTAATTGCGTATATACTTTCTTTTGGCGCTATTTGGATGGTTGATAAGACTTTAAATGTGGTTAAAGAAATATTATAAATGTAGTTTTTAGATTCATCATTGATATAATTTGAAGTAGCAATACGTAAATAGTTATTATAAGTATATAAAGCATATTCTGAGATTAAATAGCCATCAATTATTATATGTCCCTTGTAATTAAATTCATCAGTTTTAAATATAATTAAATCTGTTTTACTTGTTTCATTATATATTGAACAAGCAATAGTTAAGTAATCTGAAGTTAATTTAGTAATACCCGCTAAACCAAGAAATCCTTTTAAGTTTGTTTTTGCTTTATTATTTAAATCAATTTTAGCTAATAAAAGTAAAGAATAAGCATTGTTTCCTGTTTCGTTTAAATATAAATCTTTACTTTTTAATTGATCTTTTCCTAGCATTGAATCATTAAATGTTGGATATATAAAAGTATGTGTTTCATTATTAAAAATGTTAGTGTTCATTAATATTAAATACAAATAATCGTCTTTTGTAACAGCATTAATATAAAAAGAATTATCAAATGTAATGAATCGTGAAATAATAAAATGGCTTTTGTTAATAAAATACATGGCAAAAGAAGTAAGACGATATTCAATTTTATGACCAGGAATAAGATTATAAGTTTGCTCTAATGAGCCAAATACAATTATTTGATTATTAGATAATAATAGTTCTAGAGGATAAAAATTATTAAACTCAATTGATTCTATTAATTCATTAGATTCTAAACTAATAATGTTTAATTTAGTGTTAATAATACTATACATAAAATTATCATCATATTTAATAAAATCAGCATTACTAATATTTTCTATTTGAGTGTCTTTAGAATCATCATTAATGACTGGTAAAGCTAACGAAGTACTTTTTTCTTTTAATAAAAAAGTTGTAGCCTCTTTCTCATTTATTTGTTTAATATTACTGACGTTTGTTTCATTAGGAATAATCACTAAGGTAAATAAAAATATAAATAATAATAAAATATTTCCTAAATATAAGATTTTTTCTTTCATAATATCACCGGTAATATTTTGGGATGATTATGAAAAATTAAACATATTAATTCTTTAAATTGTTTCGAAATTCTTTTGGAGTTATACCAAATTTTTTCTTAAAAGTTTCACTAAAATAAGAAGAAGTTGTAAAACCAGTGGCAAAAGCAATATCTAATATCGACATATCTGTGATTTTAAGTAAGTTGCACGCTTCTTGTAGTTGGCATTCTAATTTATATTCAATAATAGTTTTGCCGGTTTCTTTTTTAAAAGCATGCGCTAATAAGGAAGGAGAAATAGATAATCGATGAGCAATGGATTTTAAAGTTAATTGATTATAGTAGTAGTTTTCAATAATATTAATAGCATTAGCTACTAAACTAGACTTATTTTCACTTTCGACCTTTTTAAAATTAATAGAAATGTTTCTTGCAATATATTTCATAATCATATTGTAACTATTTAAAATGATATCAAAACTATAATCTTTGGTGATTTCTACTTCTTGGAATATGATTTTATAAAGCGCTAATAAACTACTAAAATCGTTATTATTTAAAGAAAAATAAATTATTTTCTTTTGGAAATCGCTTGGTAAAAAGGCTTCTAATTTATTAATCCCGATAGCGTAAAAAGTGCAATTCTTTTTTGATACTTCACAATGTTTGGAATTAGCGTTAATAATGATGACATCGCCTTTTTTCATATCAATATTACGATTCATTGTGACAAGTTTTCCTTCGCCATCAACAATTAATAAAATTTCCAAGTTTGGATGTGAATGATAACTAGCTTTAAAATTTTCATCAATTGTGGTCTCGGATATATATAAAAGATTGTTTTCTTCTGCAATAGAAATTAAGAGCCGACGATGCATAAAATATTACACTTCCTTATACAAAATATAATACACGATTGTTATATAAAATTGCAATATTGTTATATTTAATAAAACGTTTTATGTTTATTATTTATGTAGTAAAAAAAACATTTGTATTTTTAATACAAAAGAAAGAGGATTTTATGAATTACTATTTAGCAATTGATATCGGAGCATCAAGTGGTCGACATATATTAAGTTATATGGAAAATGATAAATTAGTAATGGAAGAAATATATCGTTTTGAAAATCAAACAATTTCTAGTAATGGACATTTATGTTGGGATATTGATCATTTAGTAGATGAAGTTAAAAACGGATTAAAAAAATGTAAAGAGTTAAATAAGATTCCTTCAACAATTGGCATTGATACATGGGGTGTTGATTATGTCTTATTAGATAATGAAGATAATATTATTCGTCCAGTTTATGCATATCGTGATAATAGAACACAAGCAGTTATTAAATTAGTGGAAGATAAAATCTCTTTAAATGAATTATATAGTATTACTGGTATTCAAAAGCAACCATTTAATACAATCTATCAATTATATGATGATTTATTAAGTGGGAGATTAGAAAAAGCATCTAATATGCTTATGATTCCAGATTTCTTAAGTTTTTGTTTAACCGGTGTAAAAAAACAAGAATACACAAACGCATCAACAACTTCTTTATTAGATGCTAAAAATAGAAGTTGGTCGAAAGAAATTATTAATAGACTTCAATTACCATCACATTTATTTAAAGACCTTTCCTTTGCTGGCGAAGAAGTGGGCTCATTAAAAAAAGAAATTCAAGAAGAACTTGGTTTTAATGCTAAAGTAATTCTTGTAGCCACTCATGATACAGGAAGTGCTGTATTAGCGTATCCAAGTAGTGAAGATGAAATATATTTAAGTTCTGGGACTTGGTCTTTAATTGGTGTAGAAAATAAAGAACCAATCTTAACTACAGAAAGTAAAGAAGCAAACTTTACTAATGAAGGTGGAGCGTATAAAAACTTCCGTTATTTAAAAAATATTATGGGATCATGGATGTTACAAAATATTCGTAAAGAATACATGAAAATTATAAATAAAAAAGTAACATTTCCAGAAATGATAAGCTTAGCTAAAACTTCAACATTTAATGAAGTAGTGGATGTTAATGATAATATTTTCTTAGCACCAACATCTATGATTGATGCAATAAAAAGTGTATTTCCAAATAATCACTTAGAAATTCAAGATGTGCTTAGTGTAACTTATCATTCATTAGCAAATGCTTATAAAAATGCTATTAAGGAAATTGAAGATATAACTGGAAGGGTATTCCATAAACTTTATATCTTTGGTGGAGGATGTCAAGATAATTACCTAAATGAATTAACTAAAAAATATACGGGTATTGATGTTTATGCCGGACCAATTGAGGCAACGGCAATTGGCAATATATTAGTACAATTAATTCATGATGGAGTAATTCAAAATATTAAAGAAGCAAGACAATTAGTTTATAAATCATTTATTGTTAAGGAGGTAAAATGATTATGAAAAAAGAAGTAGTGGAAAAGTTTAAAAGTATCGGAGTAGATGTTAACAAGGCTATGCGTACTTTAGCAAAAGTTAAAGTATCAATTCATTGTTGGCAACTTGATGATGTTCAAGGTTTTGAAAATGCTGGACCTTTAACTGGTGGTATTCAAACAACAGGTAATTATTTAGGAAAGGCACGTAATTTTGAAGAATTAACTAAAGACCTAGATAAAGCTCTTAGTTATGTTCCAGGCTCTAAAAAAATCAATTTACACGCCATATATCGTGTAAGTGATGAAAATGTAGATCGTGCAGATTTAGAACCAAGACATTTTGATGCTTGGGTTAACTATGCTAAAGAAAGAGGATATGGTTTAGATTTTAATCCAACATGTTTCTCTAGTCCAATGGTTAAAGATAATATGACTTTATCTTCACCAGATGAAAATATCCGTAATTATTGGATTAAACACTGTATTGCATCTAGAAAAATTTCCGAATACTTTGGTAAAGAATTACATCAAAAATCATTATGTAACATTTGGATTCCTGATGGTTTAAAAGATATTCCAGGAGATCGTATGGGTCCTCGTGCAAGACTTAAAGATTCTTTAGATAAGATTTATAGTGTTAAATGCGATCATCATTATATGGATGATTCTGTTGAATCAAAAGTATTTGGTATTGGCATGGAGTCTTATACAACTGGATCTCATGAATTTTATATGGGTTATGCCTTAAAGAATGATATACTATGTTTATTAGATACTGGACATTTCCATCCAACTGAAAATGTGGCTGATAAGATTCCTTCAGTGTTATTATTCTCTAAGAAATTAGCGCTCCACGTATCTAGACCAGTAAGATGGGATAGTGACCACGTCTTAAAACTTAATGATGAATTACAAGATGTCGCTAATGAATTAGTAAGATGTGATGCATTAGATAAAACTTATATTGGCTTAGATTATTTTGATGCATCTATTAATAGAGTTGCAGCTTTAGCTCTTGGCGCAAGAAATATGCAAAAAGCATTACTAATTGCTTTATTAACACCTTGGGATGAAATGAAAAAACTTCAAGATGAAGAAAACTTTACAAAATTATTTGTTTTACAAGAACAAATGAAATTAATGCCTATTGATGAAGTATGGAAAGAATATTGCAAAAAAGAAGGCGTTCCAAGTGATGAAGTAACTTGGTTTGAAGATGTTAAAGACTACGAAGAAAATGTTTTAAAACAAAGAGGATAAAAAAATGAATTGTATTGAACAAGTAACAAATATTTTAGATCAACTTTATGTGCATGGCTGGGATGAAAGAAATGGTGGTAATCTTTCTTATATCTTAACAAGCGAAGAAGTTGCATCTTTAGGACTTAAAGATGAGATAATTAGAACTTTCCATTATGATTTTGATATGACACCATTAATCGGAAAATATTTCATTATTACTGGTACAGGAAAATATTTCCGTAATTGTAAGCAATTCCCAGAAGAAAACTTAGGTATTATGAAAGTCATTGATGCTCATAACTTAGGACTTATTTGGGGATATAGTGATGGCGGAAGACCAACTTCCGAAGCACCAACGCACTTAAATTGTCATATTGAACGTTTAAAAGTTGATAAAGAACATCGTTTAGTAATTCATTGTCATACCACTAATATCATTTGTATGACTCATGTCTGCCCATTATCTTCTTCATATTTCACTGAACAATTATGGAAAATGCAAACAGAATCAATCGTCGTTTTCCCTGAAGGCGTATCTGTACTTCCATGGATGTTATGTGGTGGAGATGAAATTGGTATGGCTACCGCTAAAGAAATGAAAGAATATCGTTCAGTTATTTGGGCACAACACGGAATATTCTGCACTGGAAAAACTCTTGATGAAGTATTTGGTTTAATCGAAACTATCGAAAAAGCTGCAGAAATTTATATGAAAGTCTTTGATAAAAAGATTTATCAATCTATTACTAATGAACAATTAATTACATTGGCAAAAGCATTTAAAATTGATTATCGTAAAGGCATAATTGATTAATTAAATAAATTAATGTAGGACCAAGCAAAAAAACTTGGTCTTTTTTTATAAAATGATAAATAATAAGAAAAAATGATGAAAATTAATTATTAAATTAGTTTTTAAAACTGCGAACTCGAACCCAAAACTGCGAACTGATGATAAAAAAGTGCGAATAGAGAGCAAAAAACTGCGAACTTGAAAAATAATAATGAATGGTTAAATGGCATTAAAGGTTATTAATAAATATGAATTATATTAAGTGCTATGCAATATAGTTTTTTTACCAAAAGATATTTTATTTAAGCGATAAAGTCATTATTATTTGTACCTGTCAGTGTTCAACCATATATAGCATCTAAATGAGAATTAGAGAGTGCTGTAGTAATGGCTATTATTGCCTTTTTCGGCTTTATTGTATTGAAAAAGGTCAAATTAAGTTAACAAATAAGTTTTATACCCATTTCCACTCCACTTTTACCCCACTTTTTTATTCGAAGAATTATTCAACAAACTCGACCTAAAATATAATAATTAATAGTTAAAATTAATTAAAAGACAATAATAAAATGGATTATTTGGTGTATTATGCAAATTTCTCACTAAAAATTAAAATAAAATTTTACTTAATATCTTTTAAAGCATCCACTAAAGAACATAGTTTTGCGGTACTTTCTTCATTTAAACTTGATTTAATAGTAACAATTGGTTCAATAAATGTTATATTTTTAGAATTAGCAAAAGCATCCTTAATAAGCTTTGCGGCCATTGGAGCCCAAGAACCATTTTCAATAATGGCAATATTATGATTTTGAAAGTTTCTTTCTAATAAACCATCAATAAATGTCTTAGTGAATGGAAACAAACCATTATTATATGTTGGTGTAGCAATTACTAATGTTTTATGTTTAAAACTTTCTGAAATAGCGTAAGATAAATCAGTGCGCGCTAAATCTTTGGCTTTTGCTTTAATACCTACTACGCTTAATAATTCAACAAGTCTATTAACAGCATTTTTAGTATTTCCATAAATGGAATTATAAACAATAAAAATATCATTATCTTCTGGAGTATAACTTGACCAAGCATTGTATAAGCCTAAATAGTAACTAAGATTATCTTTTAGTACTGGACCATGCAAAGGACAAATCATTTCAATATCTAAACTAGCGGCTTTCTTTAATAACATCTGTACTTGTAAGCCATATTTACCGACAATTCCGATGTAATATCTTCTTGCTTCATCAGCCCAATCTTCTTCAACGTCTAAAGCGCCAAATTTACCAAATCCATCTGCGGTAAATAATATTTTAGTGTAAGAATCATAAGTTACCATTACTTCTGGCCAATGAACCATTGGAGCAAAGATGAATTTTAAAGTATGTTTTCCGATGCTTAATTCTTCTCCATCTTTAACAACTAAAGTATTAGAAATATCTTTATTAAAGAATTGTTTAATCATTACAAAAGTTTTAGCATTTCCAATAACAGTAATATTAGGATAGATTTCCACTAATTTCATGATATTAGCGGAATGATCTGGTTCCATGTGTTGTACAACTAGGTAATCAGGTGTTTTATCTTTTAAAACATCCTTTATATTTTCAATCCAAGTAGAAGCAAAGTTTTTATCTACTGTGTCCATAATAACAATTTTTTCATCCATGATGACATAAGAATTATAACTAATTCCGTTTTTAACAACATATTGTCCTTCAAATAAATCGATATTGTGGTCATTTACTCCCACATAATAAGTATCTTTATTAATTTGCATAATTATTTCCTCCAATATAATTTATTATAACATTTCGATAACAGAAAGTTATATCAAATGCTCATTAAAAAAGAGGCAAATAGTTGCCTCGTATTATATTTTATTTATAGAAACTTAGTCCGCCAGAATCATTCATAATACGTACATAACCTTTTTCTGGTTCTTTCATGATAAAAATATTGTATAATTGTCCACTGATAGTTTTCTTGTATAGTATACTACTAGTATATTCATTAGATACTATATAATTAGCCTTGCTAATAGAATCTTTTAATGAATTGTAGGCTTCTTCTACGTTTTTAGTATAAATAAATGCCTCGTTACGGTATCCAAATCCATAATTTAGTAATGTGTTGACTGAATCTTCATGCGCTTTAGCCCAAATCTCCACTTTTGCATCACTTGGCAAAGTAACATTATAGCCAAGTGATGGATCAATATTAGTATATAAACTAATTAATGAATCGAGGTTGGTATAATTTAGTATTTTAATAGGACTATCGCCTCTATAAATAAGAATTTCAAGACGATATTCAAACGATTCATGTCCATAATATGTATAGTCACTAGTATGATAACAAGCAATATCAACATATTGGTTGTTATTTTTTGTAAATACATAATGGGTTTGTCCTCTAGATATGTAAGTATAAATTTTATTATTTTCTTTATATTGCGAATATCCTAATTCTTGCACTAATGCTCGCTTATAATCTTCTGAAACATTGCGATTTAAATCTAAAGTCACACAAATAAGTGGTTCATCATACATTGTGTTAGCGTAATTATCAAGTTCATAAATTGTATAATCAGCATCATAAGTACCAGCTAATTTCAAAAAATCATTGGCATTAAACCAGCTTATTTTATTGCTTACTGCTTTTGCAATATTTGGCATTTGAATAATATCATCGGACTTATAAATCCACATGCTTAATTGGCTTTGTTGTCCAGTTATATTGCTAGATAGATACAAAACATCAAAGACCATGCCATCATTTTTAAAGATAACATGTCTAAAGCCATATGAATCTTTAACTTCATCATATTTACTTAATGGAATAGAGGAAAGGTTAATAATATAAGCTTTATATTGATTTTCACTGATATCTAGTTGACCAATAAATAATCCATTCATGTTATTTTTACTACTAATAGCGTATTGTTCTTCAATGTTATAATCAGTTCCTTCTCCAAATTTGTATGAAACAACACTTGTATTTTTATTAATTAGAGGAAAATTCGCAATATTTGTATATTGTTCGATTTTTTCTGAAACACTTAATTTTCTAAAAATTGTAGTACTAGGTACAATTTTCAAAACGATATCATTTTGGGAATCGTTGTCATTTTGAACAATAACTCTTTCTAAGCAAATTTCATAAGAATTATCTTCACCAAATCTTCCGGCATTTTTAAATTCATTAAGTAATTTTGTTTTAGTGTCTGTTGAAAGATAATTAGGAATCACAACATCCAAATAAAATAAGGACTTTGAATTAGAAATATTTGGAAATACTGCTTTTATAATAGTATCTCCATTTGTACTTAATTGTTCTGGCATACTACTAACATAAGCATATGTAGTATATAGAGATCCATTAAAGTAAGAATATCTACTAAAAAAGTTATAGGCATAATTCCCGCCCCCATATAAATCGGCAATACTTTCTTCGGAAAATTCTGGAATATGTTTACATTCAGAAACAAATTGAATGCTCCCGTTAATACCATAGACAACATTATTTTTTGTCTTAATGGTTGTATTAACTCGTACTTTGTCACTAACCTTGAATTTCTTTTCTTTCACATCTTTAATACAAATACCAATATTTCCTGTATCATTATCAGCATTTGCAACATATACATCGCCATTATCATCAATAGCGGTTACAATTGCATCAAAACTGACACAATCATCTTCATAAAGTGATGTTGCTTTTTGACTATTATCTGCTAGAATTTTATAATCGTAAATGCGTTCATCAAATTTTGAACCATTTTGAACCCATTCGTTATAAAAGTAAATGTCTTCTCTATTAAGCAATATATATTCAGACTCACTTAATGGATAGTCATTTTCATAGATGTATAAATTGTTTAATCTACCATTTTTACCAATAGTTATGGTAATATTATTAGAATATCTAAGCATTTTTGACTCGAAAAAATCTGCAACAGCGCGGCATAATTTACTATCAGTAGATTTATAAGTAAAATCATCAAATTTTTCAAATGAGGAAGCGTAATACTTAAGTATATAATTAAGATTATTAAGCGTGTATGCTTCAAACTGATTGGAATAGCCAGTTCTACCATATACATTCATATGTTGTAATAATGTATCACTTTCCAAATCATTTGTGGTTATTAATTGATGAACATAATTAGAATCAGAAGCAGGTACAATATACCCACTCCCGTTAAAACCATTGTAGTAAAAGTTATTTGTATAGATTTCTTTATAATATCGTGAATCTTCACCGATGTTTTTTATGCAATAGTATTTTGTATTATTTATGGCTTCACTTAAACTTTTAACTTTTATAACTTGTGATGAGTTATTAGAGTTGGAGTTTGAGCTGGAAGTATTATTACATCCAGAAAGAGCAATAGTTAATAACAAAGGAACTATAACTAATGATGCTTTTTTCATTTTGTGCCTTTCTAAGACTATTTATTAGCCTCTTGCAAATGTTAATTTAACTGTTTCTATAACGCCATCAACGGATAATGTGACATTAATACCTTTATAGTCTTTAGCAATAACAATTTTATCGATAGAATCTACATGCTCGTTAGCAACTATTTGTGCTAATGAAGCACTATCAAGTACTACTTCGTAACCATCATCTGTTTCGCTAATAGTAACATCAGCATCAACACGAACATTAATTATTGCGACATAGTTTTCATCGTATTTGGTTATTGAAAATTGAACCTTGTTTTCTTCGTTTTTGAAGAATAAGCCCACCATTACTTTGTTAGTAGTTGTACCTGCCCAGTTTGTTTGTTTCATAAACGATTCTAATGAAAACGCTTCTAATTGTAATGAGTAAGTAGAAGTTCCGGTGTCTGTTGTTAAAATTAAATTATAAGAAGCACTAATTGATAAGCCAACATTTGTAACTGGGGTATCATCACTTTGAGATAAAACAAATGTTTTTGTGCTTTCGTTATAAGCGTATTTTAATGTCATATTTGTGCTTAAAGTGTTATCAACTATAGTTACATTACCAACTTTATTATTGGAAACATCGGGTGCAAATGTAACTTCTGCAATAACCTCAACTCCGTTAACTCCTTTAGAAGAACGTATATATTTTTTGGAAATTAATGAGTCAAATGATGGAGCAGCCTTTACATTAATTGTAATATTTTGACTAACATTACTAGAAACAGAAGAGAACATTTTTACTTTATATGTTCCAACTTCATTAGCGGAGAAACTATATGTTTTAACGTCGCTACCATATACACTAATATTGGCAACTTCTAATGAAGACTTACTAGCATCTCCTTCAATTATTTCTGCACTAAATTCTTGAGAAGCAGTGTAAGGATTCATGTTTGCTTTTAAATATATTGGCTGATTAACATATAAATCTAAAGACGGATTTTCTGTAAGCGATTTTAATGAATATGTAGATCCTTCTAGAGTATAAGCACTTAAATACATAGATGTAGGGACAGCCTTAGTGACATGGAAAGTAACAGTCTTGCTTGTTTTAGCTGTTTTGATTGTTGCAACATAGTCTCCTTCTTGGAATGAACTAATTGTTAATATATTATTGCTAAAGAACCCACTAAGTCCGGTAACACCATCAGGCAATGTTACTTTTATTTGGTCAATGCCACTATTAGCGGTGGATGGAGCATAAGTTCCTAATTTGAATGTTAAGCTACTACCAGATGGGAAAGAGTACTCATCAGTCATTGTATTGTTTTCGTTATCAACAAAATTAATTGATTCAAAATACATAGTTTCAATATCGTAAGGATTTTGCAATGTCCTCTCGCCGACATTTTGAACATAACTAATAGAATTAGTATTAGTGGTTGTTGCTCCTTCATTTACTGAATAAGTTCCATCTTCGTAATTAGCGGTAATACTCTTA
Source organism: uncultured Mollicutes bacterium (assembly GCA_937893635.1). The sequence goes on from CALBGF010000109.1 coordinate 11,379, forward strand.
TTATCATATGTGCTAGAAGAAAACTTTATTGATGTAAAAGCATCTTGATTGGTTTGAAATTCTATTTCAGCAATAGTAAGAGTAGGATTATCAGCATAATCCTTGCCGACTAAACCAACTTTGAATTTTACATTTGAATCAGAAGAAAGTGATAATCCTTCAAAGTCTTTATTGGCATTTTGGGTAATTATTTCAAGAACATAACTCATTAATCCTTTGACGCCATATAAGTTTTTAGAATAAGTAAAGAAACTTGGTCCATACAAATTTTCTTCACTAGGATTATAAGCACTAGATAATGTCCCATTGCTATTTATAGTGATACCATAAACTGCATTCGTGGAGTCATGACCAAAATATGTATTTTCATAAGAAGAAACAAAAGTAAAATCGCCATATTTGTCAGTACCATATTCATATGTTGCCGTGGAATAAGCAGTTACTAAACTTCCGCTTTTCACTTTACTTTGCGCTTCAAGCCCTTTAGATATAATATTGGCCACTTCCTTTGAGGTTATTTCTTTTTTCTCGAGTGCTGAACTGTTGGAAGCAGAACTAGAGGTGCTAGGTTGAGCTGATACACTTGGTTCAATAGAAACACTTGGAGATGCAGGAATGCTAGGGCTAACCGAATCAGGGGCACTGACACTTGGTTTGTTACTAGCTGATGTGGAATTGCTGTTGCAACCAGCTAATGCAAATATTGCTACTAAAAGATATATAGATAATACTTTTTTCTTCATAAATAAGCCTCCTTAAAACATTTAATTGAAGATAAAATATTCCTCTTTGATAATGTAAAGTGACATTATTAGAAAAAAATTAGAAAATATAAATGATTTTTTAAATACTGCTGATTTGCATTACCAAAGATTTATTAACAGTATTATACAAATCTAAATAAACAAAATAAAGAGAAAAGACAATAAAAGCGCTTTATTTTAAGATAGTAGAAGCGTAATGTTTCTACTTAAATACTATGTTTCTTTTTTAATAAAACAATAACTAGACCAGTTATAACGATAATAGCAACAGCACCAACTAAGATAATAATTAAAGTAGAATTGCTATTATTATCTATAAATTGCTTAGATATATTGTTAATAGTATCTTCAATATTCGGTGACTCTTCACTGTTGCTTTTCGCACAATAGGCCACCTTAAGAATAGCTTTTGTATTTTCATCGAGGTTATTGTAGGCATCCACTAATTCTTGAGCATTTTCTTTAGTTATGTTAGTGGTATCCATGTTTTCTTCTTTATACCATAAATTATTTAAATAATTATAGGCATTTTCTAAAGAAGACATAGTTTCAATTTCTGCTGCGATTAATGCCTTTTCTTCATCTGATAGTGATGAAACAATTGCTTTAGCTTGCTCTATTTTTTCATTAATATTTGTTAAATCACGAACATTTTCTCTAGTAACGCTAAATTCGTTTTTAACATTTTCAATAGCGGCTTTTGCTTCATCAATTAAAGCTGAACTATATGCTTCAACATTAACTTCAATAGTGGCTGCAATAGAACTATTTCCCACACTTGTTGCGGTAATAACTGCTTTTCCCTTATTTAATGCGGTAACTACACCATCATTAACTGTGGCAACATTGGTATCACTTGATGACCAAGTTAGATTTTTGTTCTTAGCATTAGATGGAGTAAAAGTTGGAGTAAGGGTATATGTATCACCAGCAGCTAGATTAATTGAAGATTTATCAAAACTAATACTTTCTAAATCAACAATGTCTCCAGTAGTTAACGCTTTAACTCTAAAATTTATTTTATTACTTCGACTTACATCAGTCCATGATGTTCCGTTTGTGGAAAAATAACTTTGTCCACTAGATGCGGAATTTACAGTATTTATTCCATTTTGTGTATCGTTGTAACTTTCATCACAAGCTAATGTAATTGATTTAGAAGGATTTGATGCGTTAGTTAAACGAACAACAACCGCAAATTTGTTACCTTTATTAATAGTAGGAATTGTGTCTAATTCAATGGTATGAAATCCTGCATATGTTTCGACACCACTTTTTTGACTAACTAATTTTCCAGAAGTTGGAGTATTAGTAACATTATCATAAATAGAAATATCATATTTTACATCTTCATCAAAACTAACAAATGTTACTGCACCAACATTTTCATTATCTTGAGCGGTAAATACATTAGCCATATATCCTCCGCCAGTATAACCGCCTTCATTATCATTATCGCTATATTCAGCATAGAAATCGCTTGTTCCATCATATTGATAGTTTTTTTCATAATTATCTTTAGATTCAAATGAATAAAAGGCAGTTGGTTCAGCAATTACTGATGAGTCTTCATAAGAAAGCCAAAAATAGCCATTATCTCCCCAATCATTACCCCAACTATTTTTCACTAGCCAAGCGCCATTATTTGTTGGACGAGATTTAGAATTAAATTTTGTTTTTGAAAAATTATCATCCCAACCAACTACTGTGACTTCATGATTAGCCCAATTGAATTTATTGCTACTAGTACTAACTGATTGGACATAGCAATAAGAATCATAAGTATCGTTAAAGTAACGGTCGTTTTCGTCATGGTAATAGCCGAAATCACCTGCTCCATATTCTAAAATCATTTCTTTCATTAAAGATATGTCGCTAGTATCAATTATATAGCAGTCTTTTAAATGTGCTTCAGTTAAAGTATATGCTTCACTAGTAGAACTAGGCTTAAAACTTTTATTATTACTTTTATAAGTGTATTTAGTGTTTTTTCCTTCATCAGCAGGACCAGTCCAGCGAGCATAAGATAGCATGGAATTATAGTTTATTCCTCCATAATCTAAGTAGGAATCACTTGTAAGTTTATAGGAATCACCAGTTAATAATCCTAATGCATCATAAGAATTATTATATGTAAAATATGCTAGGTGTAATTCAGATAGATTTATGGAATTCTTATCAAATCCGTTATTTTTAATTAAACTAGCTTCACTCGCTGCACTTGCGGCAAAAGCCCAACATGTACCATCATTACCTTGGTCTTTAACAGAAGTGATATATCCTTCTTTTCTAGCATCGTAAGATGATGGTAAACTAGTTGCTTTTTTAATTCTTTTAACATTATTAGTAGATGTTTTATCTATATATTTAATTTGTTTATTTGTATGAATTCTTCCATATTGAGAAGATAGTGAATTTTGGGTATTGAGTACATAACCTTTTTGGATTTGTTGAGTATTGTCCTTAGTATTAAATAAATTAGGAACAATACTTAATAACAATAAGAATTTGATAAAATTTTTCATAAAAACACCCCACTTAAATAGATTGTAACAAATTGCTTGCAAGATATAAATTAAAACGCTTTGTTATTTATTGGTAAAATTATTAAAATAATTTTTATATAAAAATTAATAAGTACTAAATGAATTATTAAACGTACTAGTTTAAT
>CALBGF010000110.1 GCA_937893635.1 uncultured Mollicutes bacterium
TTTTTTCCGTAAAACATAATTCATTTTTTACCACCTCACAGCAAAATACTAGCATATGCGATATTCAGTTGACGGATAGTTCAAAAAATTATTTCAAAAATTTTTATTTAATTCTTTATAGCACTAAAAAATCGCGGGCGGCTAGTCCGCCAACCCCGTCGATTTTTCTTACGTGCTATATAACTAATATTGTTTCCCCATCAACATTCTTATTTCAATGCTGATGTTCATTTTTCATACTTTTTCATTAATATTGCTGCCCCTTACCTGCGTTCATTATACCACAACTAAAAAAAGCCGCAAACCCAAGCACGTTTATAAATAAAGCTTTGCAACTTTTTGTAGCCGCGTTTCCAATCTCTTCAGAAAGGAGCTGATATTATGAAAAAAGCAAACAAGAAAAAAAGAACAATCCAAACCATTGAAATAATGAATTGTCCTTCAATCAAAATTCGCTTTAATAAGAAATCCACAGTGATTCGCTTATCAAAGTAGTTTGATTGTAACTCCTTACGGAGGTTAAGTCAATACTTTTGGCTTAATCTCCATTTTTTTGTATTTCTTAAAAGTGAATTTTTTTATTTTACCCTCGCGCCCTAAACCTTTACTATTTTGTTTTATATTTTCTTTTTTTGCACTTATATTGTATTACGCAAACTGCAGTCGTCAATCGCTGCCCTACGGCGTCTCGCGGTGTTACCGCTTGTCGACCGGCTTTTGTTTCTCAAAAGCCTTTGACTACTTTGTTTTCTTCCATTTTATAGTCTGTGCCTTCAAAAAGAAAAAAATGATAATTACCGCTGCGCTTAAAACAACTACGACTAAAAAAGCCACAACTTTTACATTGTGACTATTTAATATTATTTATCATCTTTCTTTTCTTCTTCTAAATTGTTTTTAATTCTAACTAGATCATTAAAGAAATATGAATTTTCTTGAAGCATTTCTTCAAAACTTGCTTTCTCTTTTTCAAATGATGGTAAGTCATCTAAACCAAATTCACTTCTTAATGCTTTTTCAGTAAAGAAATCAGAGAAACAGTCGGTTGAGAATCTCTTAGAATAAATTTTCTTAAATGATAAATAGTAATTACACATTTTTACTTTATCAGCTTCGTCCATCGTTCCTTTTTCTACTTTTAATATCATATGGTTATAACCAAACTGATTATATATTTTCTTTTTGAAATTATACAAGCTTGATATTATCTTATGATACAAATACATAATTAAAGTATTATCAGAGCGTTCAAATCTAAAGTCATAATATTTATCACTAAACTTTGATGTGAGTGAATCTATTACCATTTCTTCTATTGTAAAGAATGGCATTGCTAATATCGGTTCGCTTACTTTATCTACGTAAACAATTTCACATAGGTCACGTGCGTCAGCGCCCCACGATTCAGGTCTTTGTTCATCACTTATTACTTTTACAAATGGATAGTTATCTACTGTCGCGCTATGACGGACCATTTTAAGCCAGGAGTTAAACAAGTCATTTTTTTGGTTGGCGGTTAAATCATTTTTCTTAACTGTCATATTTTCTAATGAATTACCGCGTTCCTTACCTATTTCAGTTATATTAATAACACCAAACTCAAATGAGTCAGACAACTGATTATTTTCTAATACTTTTTTACCTAATCTTAATGAATCAAAATCAAGAATATGTGAATGTATTGCTTCACTGGATCTAATTGATTTCTTATTAAATAAATCAGTATTCCATAATGGAAAGTTACCCATATCAATCATTTCATTATCAGTCCTGATTGAATAGTTACTTATTATCAATGAACTTTGTATTAAATAAATAAAATATAGTTGGCAATAAGTTGTTAATGTATTCCAGATTTCTTCGATATAAAGGTTATTATCAAATTCAGTTCGATATTTATTTATATCATATCCATATATAAATCCTGGTGATGGTATTGAATCAAAATATTCTTTTTGTTCTTCTACCCACTTTTTTGCTGTGGCCAGGTTATATATTTTATGCTCTTCGATTGCTTGTTTTATTTTTGTTTCAAAATTAATCCATGGAAAATCAGGAAACTTTAAATCATGTTCTAATAATTTTTCAAAAGCTTTATTTCTTAACATGATTTCTTGTGATAATGCAATATCAGTTATCATGGTTGTTTTTTTACTTCCCATTGAACCACATAACATTAACACTATTGGTCTTTCATTAATAAAGCCGCGATTTTTCATTTCATTATGATTTAAAATTGTAAAACCTATTTTTCTTCTTGCTTTATCAAAAATAACTAGTCCTATGATTATCCAGACAATCAAAGGTACAAAAGCAAACATTGGTATTAAATCTAATATTAGCTTATATAGTTGAAATGGTATATTGATAAAATCAAATGACATTACAAAATAAAAATAAAATGAGAAAAATTCTATTATGATTGTAATAAAATTAAAGTATATAGCAAATGCTACGCACCAAATTAAAAAGAAATATTTATGATCTAACAAGTAATCTTTAAAAGCCAGGATATAATTCTTTACTGGTTTATAAACTCTTTCAATCATACTTTTATATAATTTTAAAGGTTTTGAATCTTCATTTTGTTCTTTTATTTGTGTTGTTAAGTATCTCTTAATTAACATCACACTTATTAAGATTACAGGAAGTATCAATAATAACATTTGTGAAAAACTTGCTATAAACATAAATACTGAATTAAAGAATTTAACAAAGTTTTCACCATTTATTAATGATGTGAACCCCATTTCAAAGAATACTCCTAAAGCTTTAAAATTAAAAAATTTAAGTATTAAATCAGGATTCGTTGTATCAAAATAACCAACTCTTGTGACTGTTGGTATTATGTTACATTTTATTCCAAACAACTCACAAAAATAATAAGCTAATGATAATCCTAAATCTTTTAATGATTCCCAAACACGAACATATGATCTTCCAAACATTAATGATAATGACAATATTCCAGCGCTTATAACTAAACAAATAATTAGTTTATCTTTATTTCTAAATTTATTCATGGTTAATTCTCCTAATCATTAAATAAATTTTCTTTATAGAAATACATATTGAATGTTGATGAATATGCATGCTTATTATCTAAAAAGGCTAATTTTATTGTTTTATCGTTTTCATCGCTTATTGTCATTATTCCATTATTGTAATCTAATTCTTCTGAACGATAATATGTTTCTTTTACATAAAAGACTACATATTTTTCGTTTGCTAAATAAAAATAGTTTTCACTGTTTTTACTTCGATAGGTTTCTCCTACTAAATCTTCTATTTTTATATTCGGTTTGCTTTTAAATTGCGCAAATGAATATAAAATATATCCTGAAATTAATATAACTAACATAACACATACTATATAAATCACTTTTTTTAATATTTTCATAACTTTTTTCTCCATTTTTGTTTACTTTTTTTGCCTATTGT
>CALBGF010000111.1 GCA_937893635.1 uncultured Mollicutes bacterium
TGGGTGTATTAAGAAATGAATGGGGCTTTAATGGCTATATTGATACCGACTGGACTACAGGAATTAAAGGTACGATTGATGAACAACTTCGTGCTGGTGGAGACTTAGGTATGGCTTGTGCATTAGGACAATCTATTAATTATGATTATTCACAAAGCGCAACCACAGCAAGATTCCAAAATCAAGTACGTGGAGCAGTTAAACATGTTTTATATGGTTGGTTATCAACTAAATATCAAGCAAGCATTTATGAACCAAGTGCAGATGAAGAAATTACAATGTCCTTCTCCATTGATAGATGGCAATGGTGGCAACCTGCAGTAGTGGGTTTAAACTGTGTTGTTTATTTTGGAGTGGCAATTTGGCTAGTTTGTTTATTTGTTCCAAGTTATAAAAAAGATGAAAAAACAAAGAAGGAGAGTAAATAATATGGATAAGAAAAAAGTTGGATTAACTAAAAAGATTTCTGTTATTGCTCTTAGTGCTGTTTTATTTGCCACTGTTGGCACTGTATTTGTTACTTCTTATACTAATTGGAAGAAGTATTATGAAGATATGGTTGCCCAAAAAGATAAATTTGATAAAGAAAATGAACCAGAAGTAACAGTTATGACTGGTATTAAAGTAACAGTTAAAGATGGAGTAGGATTCTTTAAAAATGGAAAAGCCAATGCTAATAAATCAAACTTTATCGTTGAAGGTTTATATACCATTGGTAATACCATTAATAAGCGTGATTACGTTGAAGAACTTGAAAGTTCCGAATATAATCTTGAAGTTCCAGAAGACTTTGTTAATGAAGGTGGAAAATTAGTATTTTCTTACTTAAAACAAGAACCAAAAACTGATGAAAATGGAAATGTTATTAAAGATGAAGAAGGTAAAGAAATATTAGAAACCATTTATGATTTTAAAGAAGAAATGGATATTACCTTATTAGATGTAAAACTTGATCATCTAGAAGTAACGCATAATCCTTATCTTATTGCTTATGCTGAAGGCGATTATTTTAATTCAGAAGGTATGAGCGTTGACGCTATTTATAACGATGGAAGTAAAATAGAAAACTTAAACTTATCATTATTAGAAATAGAAACTAAAAAGTTAAGTGTTGAGGACGAATCTATGACTTTCTCTTATAAATATGGAGAAAATGATGATGAAATAGTATATGGAACATTACCAATTAAAGTAATGTCTAAAAATGAATTTAGCAATGGTAAATTAGAAAACTTCGCTGTTACTAGTTCTTCATCATTAGAAGTAGGAGAAGATATTAGTTCATTTAAACCAACAGTTTATGGTAGTTATTCAAGTGGTAATTATTTAAAACTTGATCAATCTAAATATAAAATCACGGGTTTAAATGGTGTAGCGGAATTTGGTAAACGTTATAATATCACTATTACATCTTTAGAAAACCCTAATGTATCAACAAGATTACAACTTGATACAGTGAAAAACATATCCGCAACAACGGCAACATTAAAAGGTGCAACAGCCTATGATGATTACGTTAAGGATTTCGATAGTGGTGACTTTATTGAATTTACTTATAATTCTAGTGAAGACATTGTTGCTAATTTGTATTTAAATATGTCTAATGGCTATTTAACATATGAAAATCAAAAATTCTACGCTAATCAAATTGCCTTTAATGACTTTGCTTATGTTTCTATTAATGGAAAAATCAAAGACAGTTCTTATACATTTAAAAGTGTAGGACCATTTGATTACATATCCGAAGCTTATTTAGATTATCAAAGAATTAATATTGGAAGCTATGCATTAAAAGCTGGCGAAAATAAGATTCGTATTTCATTTAAAGAAAGCAATAATGATAATAAATCAGTATTTAATAGTTATGTGGCTGGCGCAATTGAAAAACTTGAACTATCATCAGGTAATAATAGCAATACTTACTCTAATATGGGGGAATATTTAGTTGATGCTAAAGAAAATGGTTTTAATCCGACATTTACTATAAGCAAGTCTAAAGACTGGGGATGTTACGTTGATGGTAAATGGCTAAACTGGATTTATGCATCTTGTACAGATGATGAATTTATCTATTTATATTCTTCTTTTGAACCTGGTGCAGATAGTAGTGCTGGTAAAGAATGTGCAGTTATTATTAAATATAATCCAAATAATAATGAAATAGTTGGCTATTCAGCACCATTTGTATTCTCTGGCGAAAAATTAACACCAATGTTTGTCAAAGATAACTTTATTTATACTATGACAAACGAAGGCATATTTATGCGCTTGCCTACTTCATTTAATGGTAAAGGTACTGCAAAAGTTGAGTATTTACCAAATATGAAATTTGAAGAATTAAATACTAACTCAATTCGTTCAATGTATTTCAGTCATACATTAAGAAAATATGCAGTTTTAACAGATAATTCTATTGTAATTTATGATATTGAAATGAAAAAAGTTAGTACTTTCTCGGTTAAACAATCAGTAACAGGTGTAAATTCCTCGAATGGATCCGCTAGTTGTTCATTGGCTAAAATCAGTGGCGATGATCAATATTTATACGTATTATATAAAGCAAATAATGTTATCGCTCCAGTAATTGCTACTTATGATTATGATGGTAACTTAATTAATACAGTTCAACCAACAAATACTACGGCAATTATGGGATTTGATACACCAGCAAGTACAAATGTTCAATCAATTTGCTCATTTAATGGAAAGATGTATTTCACAATGCTTAAATGGGCAGGCGGTAATAATTCTAGTGTTTATGAAGTCTTATTTGGAGGCAAGAACAATACTGATACTCCAAAAGAAACAATGGATTTATATGAGTATGTAGCGACTTGCACTAATAAAGGCGTTACACCTAACTATAATCCGAGCATTTTATCAGGCGGAAATATTAAAAACACTTATCAATATGCCCACGGAATTTGTAGTGATGATAGTTATATTTATATTTCTACAAATAACGCACAAGCAGAAACTTTCATTGTTAAAGTAGATGCGGCAACTGGTAAAACTATTGGTCAAACAAAAGCATTTATCCGCACACAAAAATGGGAAAATGGCGATTACATGATGTATAAGGATGGTTATGTTTACTTGTTTACATTTAATAATGTTGTTAAACGTGTGAAAGCTGATGCGATTACAAATGATAATTCGCCAGAAGTTGAAGATTATAGTTTAGCAATTGATGGCATAACTGATGCTAAAAAAGCTGGAACTTACAATGCGACAATTAATAAAATGGCTATTAGAGCGGGAGATAAATTATATATTGTTGGTGGTAAATCATTAACAGTGGAAAATAGTATTGATTGCACAAGTAATCTTGGTTTAGCAAGTGATGCTAATTACATTTATGCATTTGTTGAAAAATCAAATGCTTATGGTACTGCTTTGATGAATGTTTATGATTGGTCAGGTACACTAGTAAAAAGTGGAGTAACTGTTCCAAACTTAATTACAGAGCAAAATAGTAATAATGTACAAGGAATGTGTGTTATTAATGGCGAATGTTATTTCTTAATTTGTCGTTGGAATGCAGGTACACAAGTTGTCAAAGTTAGTTTTGATACCACAATTTTAAAATAATAATTTAGGCTAAGAGCTAAATGCTTTTAGCCTTTAATAATGAAAGGGAAAACTTATGAAAAAATACGAAACACCAAAAATTTTAGTTGATGAGATTAATGTCGAAGATATTATTTTAACTTCAATAATTCGTGATGATTCTAATACTGATATTGTCACAGGAAAAGTTAATGAAGAACTTTAGGAGGTCAAACTATGAAAAAATTATTTGTTTATAGTGCATTAGTATTATGCGGAACTGCTTTATCCGTAGTATGGTTTAACACATTAAAAGATAATGTAAAAGAAGATATTGTTTCTAGCACGAATGATTTTATGAATGAGAAAAAAGGCATTAATAAAATTAATGTGAAAAAAGCTAGTAAATCATCTACAAAATTTAATTCTTCAAAAATTTATGTGCAAACTGCAACTGATGAAGAAGGCTATGACTATTTAAGATTTGCTACCGCGATTAAGGGAAACTTTACTAATGTTAGTTATACACGTCATATTGATGGATTAACGGATAAAAGTGATATAGTTACAACTTTATATAAAGGAATTACCGCCAATAACGAAGATAATTTCTTTAATGGAGCAAAATTATTAAATAAAAATGTAACAAGTACAAGTGATTATTATTGGGCTTGCTACACAATTAAATTTGTAACTGATACATATAAAGATAGTGACATTTCCATTACATTTAAAGTTGATGATTATGAGGCATCAAGAACTACAAGTTTAAATACTATTAAATATGATTTAAATGATGAAACATTATTTGATAAGGTTAATGATTCATATGACATAGTTACATTAGGCGATAAAATCACTGCTAATGGATATGGTTACATTCAAGGACTTTGTAATGATAATGAAAGTTTATATTACACATTAAGTGAACGTAATAGAACCACAAATATTGTTAAAAGAAATATTAAAACTGGCGTAGAAGAAGTTATTGCCAGTAATATTAAATTAAGTGATACTACGCCAGATGCTGGCCATATTCGCTTAATCAATAACAAATTTTATATTTTAACTAATGAGCACAAATTAGTGTGCTATGATTTAAGTACAAATGCTGTTATTGATAACGACTTAGTATTTGAAGGCTTAGAAGGAACATTACTTGATTTTGATTTTATTGAATCAATGAATCAATTTGCTACACTTAACACAAATGGTTTAATTCAATTTTATGGCTTAGATATGAAGGTGGTTTCTACAATTCAAAGTGCTGTAGTATCTGGATACAAACTTAAATCATTTAGATTTGATAAAGAGCACATTTATGTAGCATCAAACAAAAATGATGAAAAAACAATAGCTATAAATATTTATGATTATGCTGGCAACATAGTATCTACATATAAAGTTACTAATTCAGAATTTTTGTCAAGTTGTTCAGCTAATTATAATATATCTAATTTCTTATTCTTTAATAGCAAATTGTATATTTGTGCCTTAACATGGACTGGAAATTATAGCGGACTTTATGAATTAAATTATAAAGCAAATAATATTTTAGAAAATGATTGGGAAGATTATTATGACTATGCTAAATTAGAAGGCGGTAGTGTAGATTATAATTTTGATACAATAACTGATTCATTTAGTGTAAATAGCAAAGGCAATGTACAAGGTGTATGTACTGATTATTCGGGATCTCGCTATGCATATTATGCATTTAATGATTCAAACAATAACAAAGGTGTTATTGTTAAGTATGATTTTGTTAAAAATAAAGTGGTTGGTTATTCTAAAGAATATGTAGTTTGTGATACTGGAAAATGGACAGGCGATAACGCTAATATATTCTATTATGAAGGAAGAATCTTCATTATTAAAACTGATGGAACATTTGCTTCAGTTAACGCTAGTGATATAACTGGTAATGGAGTAGGAGAAGTTAATTCAAGTGATGAATCACTTAAATTCCGTAATGCAAGTAATGAGACTTTAACTGGCATTACATCAGTTGTTTATTCTAATGTTGAAGAGAAATTTGCTGTTATTGCTTCTGGTAATTTATATATTTATTCTAAGGATCTTAAACAACTAAATACTGGCAACGAACTAAGTATTGGCAATACTCAAACTTTATATGTTGATGGCAATAAACTATATTTCGTTAGTGGTGAAGGCAAAGGAAGTTATCAAGAAACCACTACTGATTCAGAGGAAACTAGTACAACAACTACATATCAATATAACTATATTAACATTGTAAAATTAAATTGGAATGGAACTAAATCAGGAAATACTATCACTCTTGGTGACAAAACTAATCCAATTGGCGATATTTATGAACAAACAGCAGCAAAAAGAAATGTTCAAAATATGGTTGTAGTCGATGGTAATTTATATGTTGCAACATTAAGCTGGGCTTGGATTAATAATAAAGCAAACGGAACTATGATTCATAAATTTAATGTCAAAAACGCGGATGCTTTAACAAGTAATAAAGATTTGGTGTTAGGCGAATATGTCGAAATGAACAAATTAAATAACAAGGCAAATAGTTTTGAAGCTAATGCCTATATCAAAAATGACACCAAAGATGGACAATATATACAAGGCATTACCACTGATGGAGATAACTTATATCTTGCTTGTACATCAACTGAAAATAAAAAGATTACTATTGTTCGTAAGAACCTAGTTACAAACGAATCAGTAAAAGGAACAACATATGATTTAAATACTACAGGAGAGAATCATGATGCTGGAAAAATCTTCTTCTATAACAATCAAGTATGGGTGGTAAAAGATCGTTCTAATCAAGTATTTGGTGTTAATAAAGATACTTTAGTTGCGACAGGTGATACAATGACATTTGCTTTACCAAGTGGAGTAAATTCATTTGATGTTAAATATAATGAAGCTAATGAATTATTTGTTGTTTATGGTAGTGATGGCAAAATTTATATGTTTAGTGACGAAAATACATTAGTTAATACACCATTTAGTGTCGGAGCAAACAAAAAATCTATTACTATTAATGATTCATATATTTATGTTAATAGTTCTTCAAATAATCAACAATTTTTAACTGTTGAAGCATATGATTATGATGGAAAAAAAGTAATTAATGCCCTTAATTTAGGTGCTGATAATATTTGTGACGCTAGTGTTTCAAATTCATTTAATACTCAAGCATTTATTGAATATAAAGGTTTGATTATTATGGTAGCTCTTGGTTGGACTGGCGCTAATAATGGCGGACATGTTTACGCTATTACAATGAAATAAATATTAGTAAAAACATATAAAAAGACGGGAATTTGACTAGCCCGTCTTTTTTCATGCATTTACTTATTAACAATAGAAGATATCTCATGTAAATGATGATAGATTGTTTCTAATTCTTGATCAGATAAATGAGCATATTTTTCAGTTAGATTTTTAACACGCATTTTTTCTGCTGATTTAAGTTCAATAATTCCTTGATCAGTTAATTTAACTAATATTTCACGGCGATTATTTACATTTAATTCACGAGTTACACATTTTCCTTTATCAAGTTCATCCACTATTTTGGTACATTGTTGTTTAGATACTCCAACAAAAGCAGCAATATCTTTCATGGTGATGCCAGTATTATTGTTTTTTCTATTAGAAATACCAATATAAGATAATGTTAACATTTGAAGTGGAGAGAATTTTGGCTTTTCCACTAATTCATTACATCTTGTAATAGCGTCTTTTATTGCGGGAAAAAATAATAAGGATTCATTACTAATTAACTTGATAAGTTCTGTTCTTGTCATATTAACACCTCAATAATAGTATGAATTAAGTAAAGTTAAATGTCAATAAAAAATAAAAGTAAATAAATGTTGACAATTAACATCAACGCTATTAAACTTATGATATCAAAAAAAAGGAGGAATTTAAATTATGATAAAAATATTAAAGAATTTAAAAACCAAAGACTGGCTATTGATATTATTAGAAGTAGCAATTCTATGCGGTTGTGTGTATTTAGAATTATTGCTTCCTGATTATATGAAAGATATTACAGTCATTATTCAAAGTGGCACTAATAGCATTAGTGATGTTTGGGTAGCGGGTGGAAAAATGATTGCCTGTGCTTTAGGAAGTACAGTAGGTTCAATTATTTCTACATTTATCTCATCTTATGTTAGTGCAGATTTAAGTTATGAAACTCGTGAAAAATTATTTAATCACATTATGGATTTAGACACTACAAGAATGAAAAACTTCTCGGCAGCTTCTTTAATCACAAGAACCACAAACGATATAACTCAAATCCAAATGATTATATCAATGGGATTAATGATGCTAATTAAAGCACCGATTCTTGCAATTACCGCAATTATTAAAATTGTTAATAAGAGTTTAGAATTATCTTTACTTACTGCCGCCGCGGTAGTAATTATTGTTGGTACTATTTTAATTATTATGTATTTAGTATTACCAAGATTTAAATTAGTACAAAAGTTAACAGATGATGTTAATAGAATCGCTCGAGAAACATTAACAGGTAATAAAGTTGTCCGTGCGTTTAATGCCGAAGATTATGAACAAGAAAAATTTGATGAAAAGAATACAGAATTAATTAATACTCAAATATTTAATAGAACGGCATTTTCATTTATGTCACCAGTGATGTCACTAGTCATGTCATCTTTGACCTTATTTATATATTGGATTGGTGCTTCGTTAATTAATAGTGCAGAAATGGTTAGCAAAGTTGAAGTATTTGGAAATATTATGGTATTTTCATCTTATGCAATGTATGTTATTCAAGCATTTATGTTCTTAGCAATGATATTTATGATGCTTCCAAGAGCGCAAGTATCTGCGAAAAGAATTAATGAAGTAATGGAAACTCCATTAGCAATTAATGAAGGAACACTTAGTGAAGTGAAAGAAGAAGGAACATTAGAATTTAAGGATGTTTCTTTCCATTATGGTGATGGAAAAGATGTTTTAGAAAATATCACTTTCAAAGTTAATAAAGGCGAAACTATTGCTTTTATTGGGGCGACAGGATGCGGCAAATCAACAATTGTTGGACTTGCTTCAAGATTATATGATGCTAGTAAGGGTGAAGTACTTGTAGATGGCGTTAACATCAAAGATTTAACATTTGATACTTTATATTCGAAAGTAGCGCTTGTCCCACAAAAAGCTGAATTATTCTCTGATACAGTTAAAGATAATGTTACCTTTGGTAAAAATGATGCCACTGATGAAGATATTAAAAATGCTATATCCATTGCTCAAGCAGAAGAGTTTGTTTCCAAATTAGAGAATAAAGAAAATCATATGATCGCGGAACGCGGTAATAACTTATCAGGCGGACAAAAACAAAGAATGTGTATTGCACGTGCTTTAGTTAGAAATAGCGAAATTGTCATATTCGATGATTCATTCTCGGCACTCGATTATAAAACTGATAAAAACTTACGAAGTGATTTACATACCAAATTAAAAGGTACTACAGTCGTAATAGTAGCTCAAAGAATTGGTACGATTAAAAATGCTGATAAGATTGTGGTACTTGATCATGGAAAAATCGTGGGAATGGGTAAACATGAAGACTTGCTTAAAAATTGCAAAGTTTACTATGAAATTGCTACTTCCCAATTAGATGAAAATGAATTGAAAGGGGGAAAATAATTATGCCAAGAGGACATATGCAAATAAACCAAAAGGCGAAAAACTCCAAAGAAGCCTCTCGCCAATTAATTCGTTATATTAAACCTTACCTACCTTTAATAATTATTAGTCTTGTTTTAGCCGCAGTTGGAGCAATACTTACAGTTCTTGGTCCTGATAAACTAAAAGAAATTACGGATATTATAAGTAATGCATTTACTTCTCTTAAAGAAACACATGCTTGGAGTGATATCCCATTAAAAGATATTGAAGTTGTAGCTATTTCTTTACTTATAATTTATGTAATGAGTGCAATATGCACATTCTTTACCTCTTTCATCTTAGCGCGTGTTGCTTTGAAAGTATCAAAGAAATTACGTTCGGATTTGGAAAGAAAAATTAATAAAGTGCCATTATCATATTTTTCAAGAAATACATATGGTGATGTCTTAAGTAGAATTACTAATGATGTTGATACAATTATCGACGCTCTTAATAATAGTATTTCCTCTGTTGTCAGCGCTATTTGTCAATTTGTATTTTGCGTAATTATGATGTTTGTAACTGATGCACCGATGGCATTAACAGCAATATTATCAACAATCTTAGGTTTTGCTTTGATGATTGTAATTATCAAAGTGTCACAAAAATATTTCAAAGCTCGTCAAGTGTCATTAGGCGCCCTTAACGGATATATTGAAGAAATGTATTCTGGACATGATGTCGTAAGAGTTAGTAATGCTAATAAAGAAGTTAAAGAAAAATTTGTAACTTATAATAAAGCAGTAAGAAAAGCTAACTTAATGTCACAATTATTATCAGGAATGATGCCGACATTAATGACATTTATTGGTAATATTGGTTATGTTGCCGTTTGTATTGTCGGTGCAATTCGCGTAATAAACGGAGATATTACCTTTGGTGTAATTTCAGCTTTCTTAGTATATGTACGCTTATTTACTCAACCTTTATCTTCATTATCTCAAGGTGCAAGTAGTTTACAATCTTGTATGGCAGCAAGTGAAAGAGTATTTGGCTTCTTAAATGAAGTTGAACTTGAAGATGAAAGTGATAAAGTAGCTAAAATTGAACATGTGGAAGGTAATGTAACATTTGATCATGTTGCCTTTAGTTATGATGATGCACCAGATAAAATTGTTATTAAAGATTTCTCTTGCAAGGTTAAAAAAGGTCAAAAAGTAGCAATAGTAGGTCCTACTGGAGCGGGAAAAACAACTTTAGTAAATTTATTAATGCGTTTCTATGAACCAATAAGTGGAAGTATTTCTATTGATGGAATTAATATTAAAGATATGAAAAGAGAAGATGTCCATTCATTATTCTCGATGGTTCTTCAAGATACATGGTTATTTGAAGGAACAATTAAAGAAAATTTAGCTTTCAATACTCCTGATGTAAGTGATGAAAAAATTAAAGAAGCTTGTAAAGAATGCGGCATTTCAGAATTTATTGAATCATTAGAAAATGGATATGATACTGTGTTAAATGATAATACCTCATTATCAATTGGCCAAAAGCAACTATTTACTATTGCTCGAGCCATGATTCAAGATTCACCAATGTTAATATTAGATGAAGCAACATCTAATGTTGATACAAGAACAGAAATATTAATTCAAAAAGCTATGGATCAATTAACAAGTAATCGTACATCATTTGTTATTGCTCACCGTTTATCCAC
>CALBGF010000112.1 GCA_937893635.1 uncultured Mollicutes bacterium
TTAAACACAAAAACGTGTGCTAGATTTTAATGATTATTTCAAGTATAATTAAATTACGAATCGAGGTTATATTATGGCTAATTTTTTAGACGGAATTGAAAATTTAAAAAAAGGTGATTTTACCAAAGCAATAGAAATATTTGATGAATTATCAAAACAAGGAGATTATCGTGCATCTTATCAACTTGCACAAATGTATAATCAAGGAATGAGTGTTAAAAAAGATTTAGAAACATCTGGTGAATATTTTGATGTTGCTTTTAAACAATTAAATGATGTAGAAGATAGTAATGAAAAGCTTTATTTACTTTCAACTTTCTATTTATATGGTTTAGGCACAGTTGCTAAAGATGAATTTAAAGCAGTTGAGTTATTGGAACGTGGCGCTAAAAACAAAGATATTAATTGCATGACTTTACTTGCTAATTGTTATCGTAATGGTATTGGCGCAGAAAAAGATGATGAAAAGGCTTTTGAACTAATAAAAGATTTAAAAGATAGCGGTCATCCAATTGCCACTAAAGTATATGCGGATTGTAAAATGTTTGGTAATGGAACAGAAGTAGATTATAAAGAAGCAGTTAAATATTATGAAAAAGCATCTCAATTAGGTGATGTATCTTCTTTATTTATGCTTGGCACTTTATATCATGAAGGTAAGGGTGTTGAAGTAGATGATAAGAAGTCTTTAGAATATTTCTTAGAAGCATCTAAATACAAATACCCAGATGCTTTAAAGAATGCCGCTTATTTTTATGGACATGGTATTGGTACAGAGAAAAATCTAAAATTAGAAGCTGATTTTATTAAACTATATGCTGATACTGGTGCTGCCGATGGCATGTATTTATATGGGAATATGTGTTTAGATATGAATCGCGGCTTATTTAAATATGAAGAAGGTATTGATTATTTAAAACGCGCTACTCAATTAAAAGAACCACGTGCAACTCATTTAGTGGGTAGAATCTATGAAACAGGATTATATGGAACTTTCAAAAATGAAAAAGTTGCATTTAATCATTATATTGTAAGTTATAACTTAGGTTATAAACCTGCGGCATTTGATGTATTACGTTGCTTAAAAATGCATATTGGTGTCGAAGGTAATAACCAAAATAAAATTGAAGAATTTGAAAAAATCTGCGAAGAACTTCGTAATTCGTCGAACGCTCGTGCCTAACTTATTTGTCTAAATATTGAAATTATGTTAAAATACTTCTAGGAG
>CALBGF010000113.1 GCA_937893635.1 uncultured Mollicutes bacterium
TTTTTATATGGTATATGCAGTGTAAGATAGCACATTTATAAATTAAAATGCGTTACAACGTAAATGCAACGCATTTTTTTCGTTGTATTTACGTTAGTGAACTAATAATTCTAAGATGTAATTTTAATTATGGCTAATGGTAAAAGTGCTGATACAGATACATATTTGTATATCTTCAAAAAATATCATAAATCTTAATCATATAGTTAATCCGAAAAGAGGTATAACTATGATTGATTTAATTGATAAAAATGAAAAAACAAAAGCCGTTAACATTAAAGTTGTTTTTCTTGATATAGATGGAGTCCTTAATTGTCAAGACACTGAAGAGACTTGTTGCGATTATATTGGAATAGATGATACTAAAGTAACATTGTTAAAACAAATTATTGATGCGACTGGTGCAATTATTATTCTAATTTCTTCTTGGAAAGAAGGATGGACAAGCAATCCGAATTTCAAAATAACTCAAGACGAATTAGCTACATATTTAGATGAAAAACTTGCAAAACAAGGATTAGTTATTCAAAGTAAAACTTTTGATGGTAATTCAAATAGAGGTAAAGGAATTATTAGATTTATTGATAAGCAAAAAGAAATTGGAATTAATATTGATAAATATATAATTCTTGATGATGAAATGTTCGATTATCTAGAAGTTGATATAGCAGAGCATTTAATAAAAACTAGTTTTTGCAGAAATGGATTAGAATTAGAACATGTAAAAAGAGCAATTGAAGCACTAGTGGATTAAACATTTAGCAATAATCAAAAGTGTAGAATTCTACAAAAAAGTAAATTGTTATTATTTTTGTTTTGCTATTAATAATTTTTATATGCTTCTAAATTTATTAGTTACAAAAACAAGTATATATTTTTCCGTTTTTTAACAATATGTTTTCACTAAAAATCAAAAATGATAAAGTAAAAATGTAGTTATTTATTAGCCATTTGCACCGAACAATAAACCGCTTACATTATATTTGTTTGTTGTTTAATAATTCTATATTAAATTGTTCCTAAAAGGAGGTATTTTGTAAAGTGAAACAAAATATGATTAAGAAAATTATTTGCCTACCTCTTATTGCTATAGTTGTCGCTAGTGTAATAGTGGGCAATGTAATCGCAGACTTTTATTCTTCAGAAATAAATAGTTTGTTATGTCCCCCAATTCATGATAGTGAAGATTTAGATAGACAACAAGAAGAAGGGCAAAAATTATCAAAACAAATTATTCAAGAAGGTGCAGTTTTAGTAAAAAACGATGGAAATGTTTTGCCTTTAAATAAAGAAACTAATCGTAAGGTAAATGTATTTGGACATTCTTGTGTTGACTGGGGATTTGGTGGCTCGGGTTCCGGTAGAGTTAGACCGGAAAATGATGACTTTTCCACAACAATTGATCTATTAAAAGCATTAAAAAGATATGGAATTGATTATAATTCTGAATTAGTTAATATGTATAAAGATTATCGTGGAATTGGAAGAATTGAAGAAGCTCAAGACCGTGCGATGTATGCGTTATATGAGCCAGAAATCACTAATAAAAAATATTATTCTGATACTTTATTAGAAAATGCCAAAAATTATTCTGATACTGCAATTGTTACAATTACAAGATTTGGCGCGGAAGGAGTAGACCATACTTTAGAAAACGGTGATACCCGTTCTGATTTGGAAATTTCTATAGAAGAAGAAGGATTATTAAAATATGTAGGAGCAAATTATGAAAATGTTATAGTTTTAATTAACTCCGCGAATACAATGGAATTAGGATTTTTAGATACTATTCCAGGACTAGATGCTTGTTTAGTAATAGGTTTAACAGGTACACAAGGTGTAGCATCATTACCTAAATTATTATATGGAGAAAATACTCCTTCGGGCAAATTAGTGGATACATATGCTTATTCATTTAAAAGTAGTGTTTCTTATAACTATTATGGTCAAGCGGCATGGTATCAACCATATGGCTTTTATGATTATATAGAAGGAATATATGTTGGCTACAAATGGTATGAAACAGCATATAAAGAAAATTATTGGGAAAATGTAGATAATGAATATGGTAAAGGTTATGACGGCGTGGTTCAATATCCATTTGGTTTTGGCTTATCTTATACTGATTTTAAGTGGTCAGTAGAAGAGATGATTGTTAAAAATGGCGAAGAAGTAGTTACTAATAATATTATCAATGAGAATAGTACGATTAGTTTTAAAATTAATGTAGAAAATGTCGGTAAAATGGCCGGTCAAGATGTAGTAGAGTTTTATTTAACCGCTCCATACATAAAAGGCGGAATTGAAAAATCTTATGTTAATTTAGTGGGATTTGAAAAAACAGAAATTATTAATCCAGGATTTTCTCAAGTTCTTGAATTTACCTTTAATGTTTCTGATTTTGCTTCTTATGATTGCTATGATAAAAATAATAACGCACATGTCGGATATGAATTAGATAAAGGAACATATGCCTTAAAATTAATGACTGATGCTCATAATTTAAAAGATTGTGAACAAAATACTTTTGAATTTGAAGTAGAAGATACAATTAATATTATTAATGATAAATATACTGGTGAAGAAGTTACTAATCGCTTGACTGGTGCATCTTCATTAGATGGTGCTTCAGTTGATGGAAATGATGATGGAAATGTTGTTGTTAATTATATATCTAGAGATTCGTTCCCATCTTTAAATGATTTATCAGTACCGGCAAATAGAACATTAACCGATAAACAAATTAAAGCCGGAAAATATTCAAAACAAGAAGCAGAAGCTTGGGATAATGCCACAACTGATAGTTATAACAATCAAGTTTTTAATGAAAAAGTAACTTGGAATAAGAATAATAACTTATCAATTACTGATAGTAAGGGTAATATCACAAAATTAGGTTATGAATTAGGTGCAGATTATAATAATGAAAAATGGAATGATTTGCTTGATCAATTATCTATTGAAGAAGTAGTTAATATGGTTAGTAATGGTTATGCATCAAGCAAAGAATTATCATCAATTGGTAAACCAAAATTATTTGATTATGATGGTCCAATGCAAATTAAAGGATTTACGGGTAAGCCACGTGGAACAGGATATCCAAGTGAACCAGTATTAGGACAAACATGGAATAAACAATTAGCGAAAAACTATGGCTTAAGTTTTGGTAAAGAAATGAATGCTTTAGGCGTTAATGGTTTATATGGATTTGGTTGTAATATTCATAGAAGTCCAATTTGTGGTAGAAACTTTGAATATTTATCAGAAGATAGCTATTTAACAGGAGCAATGTTAACTAATGCTGTAATTGGTATTCAAAACACAGGTAGATATGCTTATATTAAACACCTTGCTTTAAATAATGGTGAAGCAAGAAGAGTAGGTGCCTTTACTTGGTGTACAGAACAGGCATTAAGAGAAATATATTTAAAACCATTCCAAATGGCTATCCAAGAAGGAGACTGTGTAGCGTTAATGTCTTCTTATAACCGTGTAGGTGCGAATTGGTCAGGTGGTAGTGTTGGTTTAATCGACGCTATTGTAAGAAAAGAATGGGGCTTTAAAGGAGCGCTTATTACAGACTGTGCTGGTGTGGATAATGCTGATTATATGAATATGGATGAAGCATTGAGAGTTGGTGGAGATTTAGGTATGGAAACACCTTTAAATGCTAGTAAATCTGGCTATACCTTAAATTATAGCAAGTCATCTTCTAATCGTCTCCAATATCAATTAAGAGAAGCAGCGCATCATGTTACTTATTCTTATTTAAGGGTGCAATATCAAAATGATTTATATAACAAATCTAATACCGATAACAAGATTACAAGTAGTTATTCGATTAACTCTTGGGCGTGGTGGCGTGTTGTTTTAGTAGATCTTGATATATTAATATCATTTGCATGTTTGATTTGGCTTTATTTCTTATTTAGAGAAGATATCTTAAAACTTCTAAATAAAGGAGGAAATGACAATGAAAATGCTTAAATTAGAAAAAATAATTCTTATTGCTATTTCATCAGTTGCTGTTTTATCAAGTATAATTGTACCAACGGCCTCCTATATATCTTATAAGCATTATTATGATGATGCGATAGCTAATAAACCAAAACCAAGTAATAATCAAACATATGATGAACCAATACTTCAGTCCATTAGTGTGAGATTACAAGATGGTAAAGCTTTCTATAAAAATGGTAAAGCTAATCCTGTTAAAACTGATTTTGTTGTTGAAGGAACTTATGCCATAAGTGAATTAGAAACTATTACCGATGAAATTAGTCCTTCTGATTATAATATGGAAATTCCAAATGATTTTGCTATTAATGGAGGAACTATAAGTGTAACTTATAAAGAATTTACAAGTTCTCTTGATATTACTTTAATTGATGTTAAATTATCAAGTCTATATCCTTTAACAATGCCTTATAAAGTTTATTATAAAGTAGGAGAAACATTTGACGATGAAGGTTTAACATTAGAGGCTAAGTATAATGACGGAACAATTGTAAATGTTGATAAATTTGTAATAGAAAAGAAAACTTTAACCTCTGATATTAAAGATATTAAGATTTCATTTACCAAAGATAATGAGACAGTGGATTATTTACTTCCTATTACAGTTGTAGAAGAAAAAGATTACGATAATGGCGATGTTGTTTCTATTGACGCTAGTGAATCTTACGCTTCAGCGGGACTTAAATTATCTACAAATAATTTTATTTTAAGAGCGACATATGCCAGCGGAAATAAATTGCTATTAACAAGTACAGATTATACGATAGTTAATGGCGATGATATCGTAACTTTAGGTGATAAAACAATTTTAAAACTTAATATTAATGGTAAACAAATTGATGTTGATATTAATGTATCTTCGAAAGTTGAAGCGATAAGCGGAACATTAGAAAACGCTACAGCACATAGTGATTATGTATCATTTGTAAGTGATTCAAGTGCAACTTTCAAATTTAATGCTTCTCATAATTTTATGGGTAATATTAACTTAAAATTAAGAAGCACATCTAAAGATAGTAAGTTAAATGATTTATTAAAAGTTACTGTTAATAATTCCTTAAATAGCATTGATAAAAATGTTGTTATATCAAAAGAAAATGAATTTGAAGTTTTATCAATAAATGATGTTAAACTATTTAAAGGTAATAACAATATCGTTATAAAATGTTTAAAAGATTCCTTTGATTTGGGTAATATTGATGTAACTAGTACAAGTGAAAACTTAAAAGATACAACATTAGGCGAATTTGTTATGTCTAATGATAAAGTGGAATTTAATAGAGAATGTGTATTTGGTGAAGGAACGCCAGCCGCAATTGATGGATTCACTCATGTACAAGGTGGATGTAGTGATGACAATTATATTTATTATCTTTTTGCGGATGAATTAAATCATGAAGCTAAATTAACCAAATATAGTATTGAAGAAAATACATTTGTTTCTAAATCTAATAAATTCTCAATTGGACCAGATAGTACAGATTGGACATGGGATTCGGGCAATATTACTTTAATTAAAGACAAAATTATTGTTACTGATTATCAAGGAAAATTCCAAGCCTTTGATAAAGAAACTTTGACCGAAGTGGCGTGTCCAGAATTTAAATTCCCAGATTTCTCTACGATGTTTGATGATTGGGATGAAAGCGGATCTATTACTGCATTTGAATATAATGAAAAGTTAGATATTTACGCTTTATCAGTTCGACCAGTATGGTGGTATTCTAATTCTTTCTTATTATTATTTGATGGAGATTTTAATCAAATAGGAGAAAAAATAACTTTAGAAAGCAATACTGACGTAAAATGGGGCGGATACAAAATGCGCTCTCTTCAAAGTAACGAGAATTATTTGTATGTATTATATGGTGAAGAAAATTATAAAAACGCTGTTGTTCAAATTTATTCTTGGAGTGGAACTTTAATTAAAGAACAAACATTTTCTGATATTGCACCATATGGTGGAACAAGAAGCTCGCCAAGAAATATTGTAGAATACAACGGTAGTTTATATTTAACTATTTATAACGATTCAGGTATGAATGGAGCAATATTATATAAAATCTCTTATGTTGAAACAAATATTGATTTACCATCTAAATCTTATTTAATTACTGGATCAAGTATTGTTTTAGAAAATGAAAAACCAATTTTAAAAATTCAAGGTTCATTATCGGATTTAACAAAAGAAGACTTCAATCTTACTTTACTTGCGTTAAAAGAAAATTGGGAATATACTCTAGAAACTTTTGATATGGAAATTAATGGTGGAGCGTTTATTGTAAAATATGATTTAAGTAAATTATCATCCCAATATGATTACATTTTCTTCTTTAATAAAGTAGATGAACAAACATATGATGACGATGGTAATTTAAGAGATGGAAAATCATTTATTGTTCCAACAGAAACTGTAACATATAATGGCTTTAATTATATTGGAAGTGATATTTGGGGCCATGCAGGACTAAAGATACAAGAATATCAAGTTCATGAAGATACAATTTCTTATAACTCATATAGATTAGAAAATGTTGATGGCAAAGCAATATTCACTATTAACGCTAATATTGATTTAGAAGATATGTCAAAATTAAAATGTGTTATTGTGCGATTTACTTCTTGGGCTAATAGTTCTTTAGAATATGAAATTAAAAAACTAGATGATGGTACATATGATGTATCGATAGATATATCTGATGTAGAAATAGATGGAAAAACCGATGATGGCCTTAATGGTGGATACTTTGTTGAATTAGCCACTGATACAATAAGCGATAATAAAGTTAAGCTTGGAGACGGATTAGATCCAATTACTATTGGAAATAGAACTTATTCATTTGAAGAATTCTATGGTAACTTAAAAATAGTTATTGAAACCGCAAATTAAGGCTCATAAACTAAATAATGACTAGTAAGTAAAATTATTAGTCATTTTTTAGCGCTTTTTAACCTATAAAATTATATTTTATCACATTAATTAATATAAAAATGTCCGGAATTTCCAGACGTTTTCGAGTTGACAAATACATAAATATATGCTAGTTGATGTTTGTTTACAATGACTATATCCAATTATATTTTAAGATGAAAAACAAACATTAAAGATTTTATCAAAACAAATGTTCTGATAAATGTTCTGATAAATGTATTGATAAATGTATCGATAAATCTTATAATAAACATATAAAGAAAATAATTTGGGGTATATGTTATGGAAGAAAGAGAAAATGAACAACTAGAGTATAAGAAGACAACAGCAGAATTAAAAGAAGGAGTTATATCTTTGGCATCTATGCTAAATAAGCATGGACACGGAATTTTATATTTCGGTGTTAAGAATGATGGTTCAATTTTTGGACAACAAATTGGTAAAGATACTACTTCAAATATATCTAAAGAAATCAAAAATTATTTAAGACCTGTTATTTCTCCTACAATTACATTATTAGAAATCAGTGATAAAAAAATTATTAAAGTAGAAGTATATGGTGAAGATAAACCATATGCTGCATATGGTAGATACTATCTAAGATCTGATGATGAAGATTTACAAATGACAAATGCTCAATTAGAGGATTTCTTTATAAATAAAAGTGTTGATTATTCAAAATGGGAGAATGAACTTACAGAATATGGTGAAGAAGTTGTAGATGAAGAACTTTTAATTTCATATATAAATAAAGGTAATGAAATAGGCAGAATTTCTTTTTTATATAAAGATGTTAATGATGCAATGACAAAACTTGGTTTAATGAAGAATAATAAACTAAATAATGCAGGCCTTTATTTATTTTCAAATTTAAAACCATTAACTTTAAAATTAGCCATCTATGCAACAGACGAAAGAATATCGTTTATAGATAATACTATTACTAAAGGAAATATATTTGAGTGCATTGATAGTGCCTACAAATATATTGTTAAAAACATAAATTGGAAAGCAGAAATAGTAGGCATGAATAGAGTTGAGACTCCAGAAATACCTGTGGAAGCAATTAGAGAAATCGTTGTAAATAGTTTTGCTCACATGAAAGTTAACAATAGTTCATTTAATGAAATATATATAACTCCAACAAGAATTCATGTGTATAATCCAGGCTTTTTGGCAAAAGGGAAATCGCCACTTGATTTTGCAAATGGAAGTAATGGACCGATTGCTAGAAATCCGCTAATTAATACAGTTTTGTATTTAAATAAAACAATTGAATCATTTGGCACTGGATTTGGTAGAGTATTTAAATTATGTGAGAAAGAAAATATTGATTATTTATATAGAAATAATGAATTTGGTTTTGTTTTTGAATTTTTAAGAAAACAAAATTCATCTATAAATGTTCCTATAAATGTATCGTTAAATTTAACTAACACGGAAAATCTTGTGCTAGAAATAATAAAAAATAATAAAGGTGTAACTAAAACTCAAATCGCAAAAACTATTAATAAATCAGAGATGACTATTCAAAGGGCGATAAAAAAACTAATTGATGAAAATTTAATTAGGCGTATTGGTTCAAATAAAACAGGTTACTGGGAAGTAATTTGACGTTTTAATGTAATTAAGTATTCGAGATAATAATATATAAATAAAAAACTTCAGCATAATAGGATTGTTTTCCTCAATATACTGAAGTTTTTAGTAGTAATTAATTGTTAATATTAATTGGCATTATTAATAACAATCTTTAAATTGCCATACAAGTCCTCGAATGAATATGTTTTATTACCTATTGTAATTGTTTCTGGAGCGGTACCTAATGAAATAGAACCATCATCAATAGAAGAAGTCTTTAATGTTACTAGATAACCTTCATTTTTGTCATCGGATGTTTTTCCACAAATATCTAAATCTGAGATATCTATAGTAACATTAAATGAACCATTACTTTGTTTTTCAAT
>CALBGF010000114.1 GCA_937893635.1 uncultured Mollicutes bacterium
GTTGAAGTGGCCTACATTCGCCGAGATGGGTGGCCTGGATTCGCCGAAATACACACTTTTAAAGAATTTTTTTCATCGATAGTTACCATCCGACCATCATTATTGAGAATTTGACATGGTGTCATATCAATGCAATTGGAAATTAAATCCTTTTGGCTGCAAATGACTTGTTTAATTACATTGTCTATGCATTCAATATAAGTTATTGGCTCATCATCTACAATTTTGTGCTCTATTACTATGTCTTTTATACCGCTATCACCCATATTACATGTAAATAATTCAGAAAAGCTATTACGCATTTATTACAAATATTTTATAATATAACTAAAAGGAGAACATTTTTGAAATAACGAATATGAAATCTATTTTAAAAAAAACTAATCCGACTAAAATACTTTTTTCGATATCTTTATTTTTGATCTTTAGCGTTTGTGTTATAAGCTGTAACTCAATATCTAGTGAAAATTGTACATTTATAAACGAGAAAACTAATTTGCATAGTGAATATTATGTTACAATTTTAAATGTTGATGATTATGACAATATATTTGTTTTTAAAAATAAATATGATTATGAAAAAAGCGAATTGATTGGGATATCAACACATTTTGTTGGTATGAAAATTTTAATACAGCATCAAGACTTATCTTTTCCCAAAGAAAATCATAAATTTGATAAAAATGATTTTAAACTTAAAGATCATACTGGAGTTCAAATTAAAAATATTAATGTGTTTTCAAAGAAAAATGGACTTGTTCTTGGCACTAAAACTTTTTCAACCAAGCAGCCTATTATAGATTACTCTTGGTATGAAGAATCTGTCGAATCAGGGGAAGAATATGAATTTACTTTATATTATGAATTCCCTAAATCGTATTCTATTTACGATACTATAATGGTTTTGGAAGTTGATTTTTTTGTAGGAGCACATAATAATAAAACTGGTTCTGATATTATACTGGCATATAGAGAAGAACAATAAAATTCAACTAATTAATTTTAGTATATATCTATAAAAATATTTAACCACAAATATTTAGTATAGTTAAATTGCACTCATTTATAGTATATAACAAAATTTTACAAACTATTGTTCAGCAATTACTTACTATTTTAGTTAAATTTAATTTTCTTTTATATTATTAATTTCATAAATTATTTTATTAAATAATTCAATTACCTCATTAAAATATTCTTTAAACTTGTTATCAACATTATCAATATTAGTTAAAATTTCGTATTGCTTATTTGTTGTATAATTTAATAAATCATAAATCTTTTTGGCATTCAATTCTTTTAGATTGGAATCAATTGTTATTGATTTATCATCTGCTTTATTACTAATATTAATATCACCATTATCTCCCATAATTAAATTAATCTCTATCTTTTCCATATGCTTTTAGTCTCCTTTCAATTGCATCGTATCCACCATCAAGATTATTTTTAACTAAATCCAATATAGAATAATCATTATTTTCATATTCTAGCGCTCCAGTTTTTGCTTCAATGGTATTTGATGCTTTATTTAAATATATAACATTATCAACATCAAGATTAACAACAAGTAGAGGATTATGCGTTACTATAATAATTTGCTTTTTATCTCGAATAGAATTTAAATAGGCATTTAAATAATCTGTTATTCTTTTTGGGTTGATATCATCTTCTGGCTGGTCAATTACAAGAACACAGTAATCTTTATCTGCTTCTTGAATTGTAAATTTATAAAATACTAAAGCTATTTCACCTGGCGTATTTCCAATATTAGTAGATGAACTAATTTCCGATATCGTTGTTCTTTCATTTGAATATTCGTTTATAAACTTATTAAGTTTTTGTTCTTTAAATTCATTTATTTGATCGTAACTATAATTTGACAATGCATTTGAAAATTCGTCTTTTGTATTTATTAGCATAATTTTGTCTTCTGCTTTATACCCTTCATTAAAACAATATTTATAAAACTGATTTTTTAAATCCAATTGATGAAATTTAGCTAACTTAGTAAACCTATATCCTTTGTAATCCTTAGTAGAAATACCATCAATTGGTTCAGGAAAAGTTGGGTAAATGTTTTTTTGGTTTTCTAATTTTACTGCCGAAATGATAGAGCTCTTAAAATCTTCACGATCCTTTAAATGATTGCTTTTTTTGATTTCTTCTGATGACCTTTTTGACTCTAATGATGTGTTGAGGTTATTAAGCTCATTTTGTATAATCCCCTTTACCATATTGTTTGTTTTTTTTGCTTTACATATTGAATCTACTATTTTTTCGATTTCTAATATACTATTTAATATTGTTTTAAGTTTATCTGTAATATTTAACTCATCATAATATTTCTGATAATTATTTAGTTCT
This sequence comes from uncultured Mollicutes bacterium, assembly GCA_937893635.1. The sequence goes on from CALBGF010000114.1 coordinate 2,368, forward strand.
TTTTTTAGTAGTTTAATGATGTTTTTTATTGCTGTGGCTCTATTGCTATACTCGGTTATATCATTTGTTTCTATGTTTGCATTTATTACTGGATGAAAAAAATTTTTATTTATCATTTTTATTACAAAATTATTTTTTGATAGGCTGTCTAATGCTTCTTTTTTTGTTATGTTATTATCAACATAATTAAAAAGTTTATTAAAATAATCTGTTATATTATTTTGGAAGTCTTTAATCGTCGATATTTCATTAAAATATATTTTATTACTTTTATCAAATAACTTACCACTTATTACCTTTTTATTAATATCACCTTGTTCAATATAATTTATTTCTGTTTTTTGGAATGACTCATCATTATATTTAATTGAAACATTGTTACTTTCGATAAGATTTTTATAATAAGTTTTTTCAGAATTAACTAAAACGCTAGCCATTAATGATTTTCCAGATCCATTATCGCCAATAATTGCGTTGATGCCATTTGATAATTGGTACTCATTGTTATTAATACGAATGCTTTTTATATAGTGATTATTTGTATTAGTTATTCTATTAGCTCTAGTTTTAAAAGAAGTAATAGCTAATAATAATCCTTTAAATGTTGGCAAGCATTTAAAAGATGTGAAAGTAACTTCACCTTGTTCTGATTTGTGACTTCTATATGGATAAGCAGACCATTCATGGCAATCGCTGCCAGTGATTAATGGGAATTCAAGTTTTACATCTCTTAAGTTGCTTTTCACGATGCCTTCTACTTTAGGACGATTGTACTCAAGACAGTCAATATAACCTACTTTAATAAATTCATATGGAGAGTCAGTTGCGCCAGATAAACTATCATGATTATCTGAACGATTGTTTAAAGATTGCCTTTGATGAACAATCAAAATAGTATTTAGACCGATTTCTTTTAAAACTTTTTCAAATTCGTCTATTGTATAAGCATCATTTTTATGTTCTGGTTTCTTAATTTTAAACATATTTGATTCTAATTGCTTTAATTTCTCATCATCAGAATCATCAAAGATAACAACTATATGACACTTTGGCTTGTCTGTATTTGGTTCTAAGATAACATCAAATTCAACACCAGGTAAGTTTTTTTTGATAATTTTTTTTGTTGATGTTTGTATTCTCTCTTTTAATGCGGAATATAGTTCATAGCTAAATCTATTATGATCAGTAATTGCGCAAAGAGCTATATTGTATTCTTCTAACTTATTTGTTAGTACCTCTAAATTTTCAATTGTTGATTCTAAAACAATATCATTTTGCTCTTTATATGCACTATAAAAAGAATGAATATGCAAATCGATATTTATTATTTCACTTATCATATATTTCCCTCCGTTATTTTGAATTATAGGTAAAAATAGGAAATTATAATTTGTTTTACCACTTCATCAATTACCACTAACATTATAACTAATTGTAAAGTACAAAAAAAGCAAAATTTTATATTACAATAACTTAATATTACATATTAAAAATTTCAATAATAATTGAGCACAATTATAAAAATAAACATATTGTTAACTAACTTTATTTTACAACTTTAATAAACATTTAATTTTCACCTTGACTATGTTAACGATAAATAGTTAAATGATTGTAAAGAACGGAGAATTAATTATAAATAGTTTTATTTTACATGCATTAAATAATGCGTATGTACATTCATTGGTTCTTTAATAAAAAGACATTTTTAATTGTTGTAAAATGAGGAGGGCTTATAGATGAGAAATAATAAATATAATTGCTTAGATTCAAATAATTTTGAATTGGTTGTAAGAAACTTTAACTGCTTATTTGATTCATCTAATTATGAAATAGCTAGT
>CALBGF010000115.1 GCA_937893635.1 uncultured Mollicutes bacterium
TATTTCTTATTTCAGTTAACTTATCACACATTAACTTATAAACATCGTCACGTAATTCTAGGGTATTTTTATATTTGCCGTTATTTTTATCAAAATCAATAAATGCAACATTGACAATATATTTTTTACATTTAATCTTTCTAGATAATACCGCATATGATTTATCAATAACAACAGGTACCAATTCAATATCATTATTTAAAACAATTTTAAATGTTCCAGGATGAAGTTCACCTATTAAAACATTATCTAAATCTTTATTTCTTGTTCCTTCTGGGAAAATTCCCCAACTAATTTGGTTATTAGCTAAAGATTTTCCAACTTTTTTTAAGACACTTAATTGTTGACGCAAATCACTTCTATCCACTAATTCGCCATCAAGAATACGCATTACACGGCCTACAAAAGGTTGTTTTTTTACTTCGATTTTAGCGACAAATGTAATTGGCTTTTCGGATAGAGCAATAAGAAATAACGGATCTAATAAAGATTGATGATTAGGAGTAAACATTTTGATTTTGTTATCTTGAATTAAATATTCGTTTTCTCCTTTAATCACAACATTTAAACGTTTTAATAATTTCAAAACGAACTTACGAACACGATTATATCTAACTTCAATAGAATACTTTTCTGGATGTCTTGAATAACGAATCATCCAACTTAAGTAATTCCAAATAATTAATGGCCCTGCTTTTAAAGCAAATATAAATATTTTAAACATTACTAAGCACCTTCCAATAATGAATTAATTGTACGCTTTTTTTTAATCATTTACAACCACAACCATATTTAATGGTGCAATAATAATCGAATCAACAAGTACTGGAAGATGAACTAATCCAACTTCATTAAAAATAACTTTATGAGTTTCATTAAATGTATAATATAAATTTTCTTTGCTATTTGTATTAATTAAAAGAGATAATTCTTTGTTATTCTCTAATTTATAAATGATTCTTATTCCTAAATCACCAATACGTTCAAAACGAATAATTTCATCAATCTTTTGATAATCATTAAGACGGAAAATATTATATTTTTTTCTTAAAGCAATAACATCACACATATAATTAAATTGTTCTTTGCGATTAATTAAAGTTTCAAAATTATATTGATTATCTAAATCATTGGTATTATAAGTATTAGTTAAGTATCTTTTTGATAATCCTACTTCTTGTCCCATATGAATAAAAGGAATACCAAACGCTAATACATTAATTGCATTACATAATTTGAGTGCTTTTAATATTTCTTTTTGATTTTTCTTTCCAAATACAATACTAATTTTATCGCATAAAGTAGCATTATCATGACATTCAACATAATTAACACTTTGTGATGGAGAAATAAATTTATAAATATCGCGATATTTTCCTTTAAAACTATTAATAAAATCTTCATAACGATAGCCATTGCCTAATAAATATCCGCGATCATCATTTAAAGAATAACTGGAACCTTTTAAAGTATCACGGAAAAAATCATTAAAGAAAGCAAAATGTGGTAATAATCTTGCATTATCAAGCATGGATTTTTCTTGATCAAGCAAGAAAGTTGGCATATTCCAACCTTCGCCATATAACATAATATCACTTTTCATTTTGCGTAATTCTTCATCAATAATATTTGAAGTTTCAAGATCAATAATTCCTAACAAATCAAATCTAAAGCCATCAATATCATAAAAATCAACAAAAAATTTCAAGCAATTAATAATTAAATGACGCACCATTGGGCGTTTAGTATCTAAATCATTGCCACAATACGAACCATTAGATAATCCTTCTTTATTATGGCGAAAATAATAATTTGGTACAATTTTTTGTAATACCGAATCTTCATATTTATAAATATGATTAAAAACCACATCAAGATTAACACG
>CALBGF010000116.1 GCA_937893635.1 uncultured Mollicutes bacterium
TTTTTGCTTATTTTTGAACGAGCCTTTTTGATTACTTTTAATTTACCATTAACATTTTAGTAGGTAAAACAAGTAAAAAAAGTTAAAGGTATTAAAAAACAGTTGAAAAATAGCAAGAATTTATTGGAGAATTCAAAAATAGAAATTACAAACCAGAATTGCTATTTGAAAGCAAAGAAATTATAAACAATATTAAATTACATCCAATGGAACTTTGGAGATGTAAAAATAAATAATAATTATAAACACTTAAGTATTAATTAATTGTGTTTAACATTTTATCAAATCTAAATTTAAATCATATAAAGCATTATTTATACTTATAATATCGAATTCTTTTTTCCTAATGAAATATCTTATAACTATGTCTTTTTTAATAGAATTAGATAATGTGTATCCGGCTTTTTCTAGCAATTTCAATGTATTTTTTTCATCTAATTCTAATCCAACACACATCTTAATTGCGGTGTCTTTATCCGGGTGATAATTAACATCTTTTCTAATTTTAGAAAATGTTTGTTTTGTTATAAATGCTTTTTTATAAACATCAGGATCATTCATGTTTTTATTATCAATAATATGAAAAACTTCTTCTTGCCATGAAGAATCTGTTTTTATATTTGAATCATCAATAAGTGGAACTTCACAAAATAAACATGCTGCTTTATTCTTTAAAGTCCTATGCAACATGCGTGAAGTTTCTAATTCTACATAGTTTTTATCTATAAATGATTGAATCGCTTTTAATTTTTCTAAATTAGTATTCATAATTACGCAATTCCTTAACAAAATTTCGTCTAGTCTTATATCTTTCAAGGAAATAATTAATATAATCTTTTTTTGCACCTATTTTTCCATTTGATTCTTCTACTTCCCCCATTGCGGCAATTAATCTTGCAGCATAAGAATAATATGATTTATCACCCTTAGTTATATTCATATCAAATTCATTTCTAAGCATTATTTTCATTTCTTGTGTATAACTAATAATAACCTCAATGGATAAGTCATAAGTGTCACGCCATTGAATAATCTTTTGCCATAATAATTCTTTATCAATTCCATTATCTTCATCAATTAAATTATTTAAAGAAAAATCAAAAAGCACATTGTTAAGTAGCCCTAACATCGTATAGTTTAAGGTGTTTTTGTTATAAAAAAACAAAATAAGTAATGACATATAATTATCTATATTATTACCATACTTTTTTTGTATTTCTTTCATAGTCATTTTACCAATTACCTCATCATTAAATAAATCAAATGCAAAAATTTTATTGGTGGAGATAGGAGTAACTAAATATGAATCAGAATTTGATTTATTTTGTTTTAAGCATTTATAATAAAAGTTGTTAATTCTCTTTTTATATATCCCCCAATTCTCAGAAAAAAATCTTAATCGTAAATAATTAGCAAAAGAAGGATTAGAATATAGTGCTTCAATCCAATATTTTTCTTTTTCTTCCGTTCGACCTAACTTATTTAAAACACCCGCTAAAAGCATGGATATTTCACCATGAACTTTATTACTCTGTGGAATTAAATCAACAATTTCTTTCCCTAAAGAAACAAATTCTTCTAATGGTATATTATCAATATTATCTTTAAAATATTCTAAAATTAAATTAGGATTACGTCCTACATGTCTTTTTGCAAAAAATAATAAATCTTTGTTGCAATTAGAACTATTTATCAATTCTTTAATATTGCTATCATCCCGTTCGTTTTCACATACATAATCAATATAACTAACGATAAAATTATCATATCCTTGGAGACTACCATATTTTTTATTGATTTCATCAAATGAAATTTTACTATAAGACAATTCCTTAAGCAAAATAAACATAGCATTTAATCTTTCGTAATCCGCTAAAACTATATATGCATAATAAATAAGATCAAGTTGAAAATCTCTAACATCAAAAAATGTATTGCAATTACTTATAATTTCTTTGAAATCCATCGTACTATAATCATCATCTATCTCGTAGTCATCATCATAATATTTAACTACTACTTCCATGTTTAAAATAGCGTCTATAAGTAGTTTGCCATTATCAAAATACTTATAATCAATGCATTCATGAATAAATTTAGCAATTTTATTAATAGTGCCCACAATAAAATTATTCGGTATATATTCAGGCCAATCATCACAATTATAATATACGGCTTTCATAGAGTATTTGCCGCTATTAATTTGTTCGATTTCTTTAAGAATAACTGGTAATTCTTTTGATAACTTTGTTACGCTTTCTTTTACGACATCTTTTTTAAAATCATTATTTTTACACTTTTTTAGCATTTCTAAATTGTTTTTTCTCGTTGAATCAGGCAATGATAAAAGTATCTCTTGAATATAAGAAACCAATTGTTCATGAGTCATATCGTAGGTAATAGAATTAAGTTTTTTAACAAATTCATAAATGTTCATAATGATTAACCACCTATTTTATAACAAATGTATATTATTTTTAGCAAATAGTTCAATATCTTCTTTTGACCAATAAGAAGCTTGTACTTCACCAATATGCACTTTTTTAAGCATAAACATACACATTCTAGATTGCCCAATACCTCCACCAATAGTAAGCGGAAGATTATTATTAATAATATCTTGATGATATGGTAAGTCTAATTTAAATTCTTCATTTTTCTCTTTTAATTGTTTTAATAAAGATTCTTTATTTACTCTTATACCCATTGATGATATTTCATAAGCAATACCTAAAGGTTCATACCAAAGTAAAATATCACCATTAAGTGACCAATCATCATAATCTGCAGCACGTCCATCATGTGGTGCGCCATTAGCTAGTTTACCGCCAATATGCATCAAAAATATTGCACCATGTTCTTTAGCTTCAATATTTTCTCTTTCTTTTGGTGTTAAAGAAGGATATTTCTTTTCTAATTCTTCACTTGTAACAAAAGTAATATCTTCAGGTAATGTACATTTACCTAATACAGGATATGTTATGTGTGCCTTTCTTTCCGTATCTTTAAGTACTTCATAAATATCTTTAACAATTCGAATCAAAAAATGTTCATTTCTTTCTTCACTTGATATAACTCTTTCCCAATCCCATTGATCAACATATAAAGAATGAATATTATCTAAATCTTCATATGGTCTAATGGCATTCATATCTGTATATATTCCAGAATCAGTGACAAATCCATATTTTTTTAATGCATTTCTTTTCCATTTTGCTAATGATTGCACAACTTCTAAGTGATGGTTATTTTCAAACACATTAAAACTTACAGCTTTCTCATAGCCATTTAAATTATCATTTAATCCAGTTTTAGGATCAACAAATAAAGGTGCAGATACTCTTGTTAAATTAAGTTTTATTGCTAACAAATTCTCAAATGTATCTTTAACTAATTTAATAGCAATTTCAGTTTCTTTTAATGATAGTAAAGATTGATAATTTTCAATAACAATATTATTCTTCATAATAACAACTCCTAAACATTTTTATTATTCTACAATAAAAACTATAAAAGTTTAATACTTATTTAATTTTATTAAAATTAT
>CALBGF010000117.1 GCA_937893635.1 uncultured Mollicutes bacterium
AGTATTAAAAAAACCGATATAATCGGCTTAATATTCGAATGGTGCCTCCTGCCAGCCATATAATAAACACGCGAATTTTTAATTAGATATAAATGTATGTGTCTTATATACATTTATACTAGCATATACAACATTGACTTTTCTATGACTTAAAGTAAACTACTACTTTTTTACTTTTCGTTTTCTCAAAATCGTATCAAACTAACCCGATTAAAGGCGGGTGTTTTTGCCGTATAAATTTCTAACGACAAAATAACAAAAAAGTTAATTCGCTCTATATCTATTAAATAGATTAGATTATATTTTTTAATTACTTGAAAAGTAATTAAACTAGATACTTAGATTTAGAAGTACAACGTAATTAAATAATTAATAGCAGGCGCAAGCGCTGCTGCTTTGGTAAACTTCAAGCTAATGCTTGACGGCTTAAGAAACGACGTAATTATAAAAATGATTGGTATTGATGATATACAAAGTTGTATGCGTAGTTAATCATCAAATGATGTTAGCAGTAATTTTTAGTTATACGCAGTGATTCATCACTATATATAAATATCGCTTTTTCGGTTAATAGATTCATGGCGCGCGAGCGGGCGCGACTGAATCCCGAAAAAGCAATTGTTCATAGAAATATAACTTATTACAAAAAGCAAGCGCAGCGCCGCTTTTTGTCCGCGTTGATTTTTAACCGAAATGACAAAAATTAGATCCATAATAAGCACCATCCATTTACTAGAAATAAACTAAATTATTTTTAAAATATTACAATAAACTATTGACATAGTGATATCACTATGATATACTTATAATGTAAGGAGGTGATAAGATGAAAAAGAAAGATACAAACAATTACAAGTTCGTTGAAGAACTAAAAAAGGTAATTGATAACCCAGTAGTTGAAAAGGCCAAGGTTATAATTACCCTTTACGTAAAGAAGTCAAAATAAAGGCTTCTTTTCCAGGAGCCGCTAGGCGGTTCCTGGTTTCTATCATTATTTTATCACAAATATTAATTTTGTCAAAATGAGGAGGTAAAACAAATGACATCATTATTTGAAACTAAAAACGGATCATTTGAAATTAAAGAAAATCAAAAATCATGGACAATCAAAAAAATCATTGATTCAGATAAATTTACAATTAATTTTAAATGTTCCAAAGAAGATTTTAAGACTTTGGATGAAGTTAAAGAATTTATTTTAAAATCATTATAGGAGGTTAACATCATGCAAGAAGATAAATACGCAGCTCAAAAAAGATATCATGAAAGAATCGGTATGACTGGTTTTTACTTACATCTATCGCCAAAGACTGAACAAGATATAATTGATATGCTTAACTCAGTACCAAACAAAGCCGGTTATATCAAGCGATTAATTAGAGAAGATATTGTGAAAAATTCTAAATAACTCTTAGGCTCTAAAAATAGAGCCTATTTTTTTATTTTTACGCTTGAATCAATCTCTTTTATAACACTAGTTAATTTTACAAATAAATCTTCTGGAACCAATACATAGTTTTCTTTTGTTTTAGATCGTCCGACTAGATAATCTAAAGACACATTATAAAAATCTGCAAGTTTAATTAGTGATTCAATAGTCGGTTCTGATATTCCTAATTCATAACGGCCATATGAAACTTGTGAAATATTTAAAATTTTAGCCACATCAGATTGTTTTAAATCATGATCTTCTCTTAAATCTTTTAGTCTCATATGTATCATCTCCAAACACATAATAAACAAAAAATGTTTATTTTAGTTTGACATAAACTAATTTAGTTTATATAATGTGTTCGTAAACACTATCTGTTTATATTTTTACTCATTATTCTATTGGCGTTTATTAATTCTCTTTGTTCAGTCCCTGTTTAACTGACGAATAACATTCAGGGATTGACTAAAGTGAATTAATGAATTAATGATGTAAAATTCACTTATTGAAGCAGTTGTTTTTCCAGATTCAGCTGCTTCACCTATTCTAAAAAATCTGGAAAATAAAAAATCTGGAGGAAATAAAAATGACTGTTGAAGAATTTACAAAAATGTTACACGCTGATCCATCGCGTAACGCTGAACTTAGTAGCTACAAAATTTTACTTACTAAGTCAGGTAACTATGGCTTAATTGCTTTTAAACAATTTAATGAGTTTCAATTTGTTGTTGGTGAAATACCAGAAGAATATAAAGCAATGCTTAATGGCTCAAACATTCCTGAATATTTTAGCGGTGTTTACTTCTGTGACTTATTCGGTGCTATGAATTACTTTTTAAAGGTGGTGAACAAGCATGACTAATGAAGAAAGAACACAAGCCGCTAACTACAACAAACAGTGCGAAGCTCAAATGCAAAAAGACGCTGTTGCTAATGTTGTAGACAAGCCAACAACTGCCGAAGATAGAGAGAGACGCAAGAAACGTAATAAAACATACTACTTCTTGAAATTGCCTTACGGCTTTTCAGGATGTGACGCGATGTATACGCTTTATACAAGCGCCGACACAAAACAAGAAGGACTACTTATGCAATATTGCTATATGCGCATGCTTGAGTTGTCTATAAAACATGAAGGATTCTTAATGGCTTCTTCAAAATACCCATATACACCTAAAACTTTGGGTTTGGCACTCGGTGGTTTTGACGAAGCAATCGTTAAAAAGGTTGTATCAATAATGTCTGAATGTGGATTCATAGAAATTAAAGACAATGCTGCTTTATACATGAATCAGCTTCCCGAGTTAATAGCTTCGTCAACTGCACAAGCAATTCAAAAACGCAAAGAACGTTTAAGCAATCAAACTAGCGAAGAAGAAAAAGCCGAAACTGAAAGACTCGTGAAGATTGCCAAAACAAAATGGCTTGATGATTAGAGGTGACGCCTATTGAGTGAACAAGTTGAAGATAAAGAAAAATCAAAAAAGTTAATTACTGAAGATAACGTTACCATGACTGGTTGCATAAACGCATTAAAGAAATTGCGCAATTGTGTTAATTGTCCATTTAGATTTGATAAAGAAAAATGCAAGGCTCAAAAATGCGTGCCACAACCCGTGATTAATGTTATTGAGTTTGCGATACGCCAATACTTCTTACATCAAAAAGAAATTAAGGCTATGAGCAAACAACAAAGCCGTAATAAAAAGCTTGATTCAGTTGATCCAACGATTACTGAAAGAACTGACGTTGTTAACGATTTAGACATTTAAACAGTTTGTGACAGTGCGTGACACTGTTTCAATAAACAAAATTAAGAAAGGAGACAAACAACATGGCTAAAAAATCACCTTGGATGAGAGTTGCAATTGGTGTTGGTTTAACTGTTGGAGCAATTGGCGTTATCGCTGCTGGTACTGCTATTGGCAATAATGGTTTAAAAAATCAATTAGACAAGTGGAAAGAAGATATTAAAGACAAACTTGATGACAAAAAAGATGACTCAACAAAAACATCTACACAAGCTGCAATTGTTGAAAATGTTTACTTTCAAGAATAGTTGCCGTTAATTCTACTACAAGCGCATGAAGATTTGCTACACACACGCTTCGTGCGCTATTTTTTTCAAGAAGGAGGAAATGAGAATGGCAAAAAACAAATTTTTAAAAACACTTTTAGGTATATCTATTGGCGCTCTAGCAATAACTGCTACAGTGTCATTAATTCAAAAATCAAACAAACCTGGTAAAGAACCATCAATTAGCGTTCCATCAATACCAGAGCAAGAACAAAGAA
>CALBGF010000118.1 GCA_937893635.1 uncultured Mollicutes bacterium
TTCACACTCTCCTAAACATAAAAAAACGTTCCTTAAAAAATTATAAGGAACGATAATAATCGCGGTACCATCCTAATTCACTAACATTAGTGCACTTAATTTACTTTAACGCAGTTAACGTCGAGTTTTTCTCGCTCTTAGAAGTGGCTCATTTAAGTTGATATCAATCTTTTTCACCGCTAGATTGTCTCTAATAAATCAATACTTAAATTTCTTCTTCCTCATTGATTTCGAGGGTATTATAGCATATTTAAAAATTTTTAAAATACTTTTTAGTATTTTTATCAACAAATTGATTATTTACCGATACTAAATATCAATTCTTTTGTTTTTGTAATATACTTGGTCAATTATGCCTCCGCCTAAGCAAATATCTCCATCATATAATACCGCTGCTTGACCAGTAGTAACAGCTTTATATGGTTCATCATGTATTAATTCAATAGTGGCTTCATCAATAATATGTACTGTTACACCTAAATCTTTTTGACGGTATCTAAACTTACATCCTACATGCATATTTTCTTTTGGAAACACATTATTAAATACACAATTTTTAACAATCGTACGGTCCGATAATAAATGTTCATCTTCATTACCAGAAGCCACATAAAGAATATTTTTCTTTACATCTTTTTTAACGACAAACCAGCTATTGGCGACTCTACCGCTAATGCCACCAATACCTAAACCACGGCGTTGACCAATAGTGTAATATAAAACACCATCATGATGTCCTACTACTTCTAAAGTATTAATATCGACAATATCACCTTTTTTAGCGGGAATATAATTTTTCAAAAATTCTTTGAAATTTCTTTCACCAATAAAACATACACCAGTAGAATCTTTTTTATCTGCAACATTTAATTCTAACTCATGAGCAATTTTACGCACTTCCGTTTTATCTATATCTCCTAATGGGAATAAACAAGAAGCAATTTGTTCTTGATTTAATTGAGATAAGAAATATGTTTGATCTTTATTTTGGTCATAAGATTTATAAAGAAAAGTTTTTCCATCTTTATCAACTCTTTTAGCATAATGTCCTGTAGCGATATAATCGCAACCTTTTGATTTAGCAAATTTTAAGAAAGCATCAAACTTAATATATTTATTACAAAAGATATCTGGATTTGGAGTTCTGCCATTTTCATATTCTTTTAAGAAATATGTAAATACTTCATCCCAATATTCTTTAATAAAATCAATACGGAATAATTCTATTCCTAATTTTGCTGCGACTTTTTTAGCATCTTCATAGTCTGCTTCTTGTGGACAGCAATCATTATTTAAAGTTGGGTTACCTAAAAAATCACCATTCGCAATAGCATCCCAGTTACGCATAAATCCCGCGACAACATCATAGCCTTGTTTTTTTAATAAATATGCCGCAACTGCGGAATCTACCCCACCAGATAATCCAATCATTACTTTAGTCATTTTTAATCAACTCCTTGCTATCATAAATCATCGTAAATGGCCCATCATTAACTAACGCCACTTTCATATCAGCGCCAAATACTCCAGTTTTAATTTCTTTATGATATAAATCAAATAAACATTTATTAAAATATTCATATAATTTTTTAGCTTCTTCTGGTCTTAAAGCATTGACGAAAGATGGACGATTACCTTTACGCATATCACCATATAAAGTAAATTGTGAAACCGATAAAATATCACCATCAATATCACTAAGTGATTTGTTAGTAAGACCTGATTCATCCATAAATACACGCGACTTAATAATCTTTGAAGCTATCTTTAAGGCGATATCTTCATTATCACCATAAGTAAATCCCACTAATAAGACAAATCCTCTATTAATGCTAGAATAAACCTTACCATCAATAGATAAATTAGCATTTAAAACATTTTGTACAATAACTCGCATATAATCACCGCTTTTATTATAGAGACTTTTTCAAAAAAATGATATATTAATGTGTGGAGTTGATGATTATGAAAGCACCTTTAGCGTTTCGTATGCGTCCAAAAACTTTAGATAAAGTACTTGGACAACACGATTTATTATCGGAAAATGGCTTTTTAACTAATTGTGTTAAAAATGACACCATTGTATCAATGATATTTTTTGGCCCTCCAGGAGTAGGAAAAACCACACTTGCGGAAGCTTTTGCTAATACTTTAAAAGTACACGCGATTAAACTTAACGCTGTTACAAGTAATAAAAAAGATATTGAACAAGCTATTGAAGAAGTTAAACTTTATAATCGTTCCATCATTATTATGGATGAAATTCATCGCCTTAATAAAGATAAGCAAGATATTTTACTTCCTTATTTAGAAGATGGAAGTGTCTTTATTATTGGCGCTACTACATCTAATCCATATATTGCTATTAACCCTGCAATTAGAAGCCGTACACACTTATTAGAAGTTAAACCATTAAGTAAAGAAGATGTTGTTATCGGATTAAAAAGAGCAATTAGTGATAAAAATGGTTTAAATAATAGTATTACTATTACAGATGACGCTCTTAACTTACTTGCGGAGCTTAGTGGTGGCGATATGCGCTTTGCTTTAAATTACTTAGAAATATTATCATTATCGCAATATAAAAATAATATTGATGTAAACGTTGTTAAAGAAATAATTAAAGTACCTAATTACTTAATAGATAATGATGAAAACGGCCATTATGACGCCGTATCTGCTTTACAAAAATCCATTCGCGGATCTGATGTTAATGCTAGCTTATATTATTTGGCAAGATTATGTGCTGCGAATGATTTAGATTCTATTGAACGTCGTTTATTAGTTATTGCTTATGAAGATATTGGTTTAGCTAATCCTAATGCCGTTAATAGAACTCATAACGCTATTGAGGCTGCTAAAAAGGTTGGTTTTCCTGAAGCGATTATTCCTTTAGGATTTATTGTTAGCGAATTAGCGCTTTCTCCAAAATCTAGAGCAAGTTGTGACGCTATGCATCGTGCGATGGATTTAGCCAAAGAAAAGCCATTAGATGTTTTAGATTATTTAAAATTAACACCAGTAAATAAAAATGAGGAAGACTTATATCCTTATGATCGCCCTGACTTATGGGAAAAGATACAATATCTTCCTAATTTAATCAAAAACACAAAGTTCTATATACCTAGTAATAATTCTAGTTATGAACGAGCATTAAATGAAAACTATGCACGTTTAAATAAAATAACTCGTTCAACAAACTTAAGAGAACTAAAGAAGCATTAAGTGTGTGCTTCTTTTTTATTTTTCTATGATTTTCAATTTATGTAAGTATCTTTTATATTTTTATTTATACTTTGGATTTGATATAAATCACTATCATTTAATATAAAATAATTTATAGAAAATAGTGAGTCTTTTAGTTCGGTTTCCGTTCCTTTTATAATAAATTCACCATATGGTTCTATTGTTTGTCATTTTTTTAGCAACACTTCATTTTTATATAAATTAGAGTCTTGATAATAATAGACTCCAGAATCTTTTAAATGTGTTATTATCGTTCCGGTTTTATAAGTATTTAAAATTTCAAAACTATTTGAAATAAAATCAAATTTCCACACTTTAGCTTTTCCATAATGACATATACAAGAAGCATAATTACATTTATCATTAGGGATATAATCAAATGTAGAAAATAAAACATAATCATTAGTTAGAAATATGTCATTATTGATTACTACATTTTGCTCTAATTGATTACTACTATATTTATTCTTTTCATTTTCAATTACTATTGATTTAATGTTATTTTCATAACAAATTGTCCAATTATTCTTAATAGTAGAAAATGATGCTTTAAGGTATGAATATTTATTAAACGTTGGTAAAAAGTTTAAACCATAAGATAAATTACTATTTAAAAAATGTATATCTCCTCTTGTTGTAATATAAATACATAAATTATCAACTTCAATAGTGGAGTTATTAATTAAATCCGTCACTACGCTAGTTGCTTTAGTAGAAATATCGAACTTATATAATTTATAACCATTTGCTATAGATTGTGTGTAATATAAATTACTATCACTTGCTTTAATTTTAAAACAAGAAAGTTGATAATTATCAATGAAGTTATATTTTTCATCATAAACATAAATATTATTCCTATTATTATTTAAAACAAATAACTTGCTTTCATTTGCGGTTATATCTTTTACATTTAATACTTCTTTATCATTGTTATCATATAAAGTTATTGCATTTAATTTTCCATTATATTCATATAGTTTATCCGCATAATATAAGTTTTTATCATTAAATTCAGCAGTTTTAACATAATTAACTATTGCTGCATGATGATAAGGACCATTTTTTGTATATCCTATACCAAATTCTGCAACTATAAATACAGCGATAAACACGATTAAAATAGCGATAATACTAGAACTTATTATTAATTTAATACTTTTCTTTTGCTTCATTGATTTTCTCCGTACTTATTTTGATAATGCTTAGCTTTATTATCATCAAATGTTATTACTTAAATAGTATAAATTAAGATTATACTTTGTTCAAGAACCCCTCCTAAAGTTTTGGGTGATTTATTGTTGTAGTGCTGTATTTTTCTTTAAAATCTAAAAAGGCCTAGTCATAAACAAATATTATCTAAGACTAAGCCTAATAATTAAAAGATTTTTTGCATTATTTTGTTAATGAATTTTATCTAAACAAAAGCGACATACCTAATAATAAAATTGATGTAATCAATAAGCCAATATCACATATTTCAAGTTTGCTATAACTTGTATCATAATCAAAATTATCTGGCATAATATTAGTTATTTTCCAACATAAATTGAAAAATGTCTTTGGTGCAATCCATACAAATAAGTGCATAGCAAATGAAACAAATACAAGGACTACAAATAATAAACCACTATCTAAAAAATTATTAACTAGTTTAATAATTGAAAAGATTGAAACTACTATAAATACAATTGCTAATAAAATTTTTAACACCTTTTTCACTAAAACCAATCTCCTATATAATTTCCAACAAATTTTGTAACATCTCTAATGTTATTAATCACTATATTTGTTCTGCCAATTTGCGTTTACATTTTCATGTTAATATGTTACTAATTTACATAATTAAGTAACTCGATTAAAACGTTTCTTTTGTGTTTAAAGTTTATGATTTAATCTTATTTTTTCACATGTTTTGCATAATCCATCTTTATTCAATTCTAATGGTTTAAAATATTTTTTTATAAAATAAACTTCTAAAGATCCTTCCACTATTGTAATTTTATCAGGCATCATAGGATTGTATCCTTTATCATGACAACAAACACATTCATTAATCCATTTTCTCAATTTTGGAAATTTACTAATATATTCTTCACCTTTGTTTTTACACTGTCGCAACTTATTTTCCCCACTTTCCTAATATTTCTTGCAATGTTGCTAATAGTTTTTTAAAAGTATCAGCATACGGGTATTTGTGAATTTCATAATGAAATCATCTAATTAAATTTTTATCATCAATTCTTAATTATTTTATCTAATCATCTCAATGTGATAATTTTATATAGAAAACAATATTACAATTTTTCTATAAAATATTTAGAAATTATGACCCAATCTTCATATTCTTTTTTAATTGTTTCATAATTCATTCCTACTTTAATAGTTCTATTTATTGGATTGGTTAAATTAAAAACTTTTTCAAGGCTTTCTAAATCAAAAGTATTATTTCCAATAACTTTATTGAAAATAAATTCTTTTAATTCGTAAGGATATTCTCTTAATATAATAGCGGCTGCTCCATATACATCTTCCTCATCATTAGAGAATATGAGCGAAAGAAGAAAATTGAAATCTCCTAATGGCTTTTTAAAATATCCATTCTCTTCTCCCCATCCAAAATTATAAAGACTAACTGGCTCCCATTCAGAATTATCACTATTTTTTATGTATTTGCCGTTAATAAATGTTAATCCAAAATCTTCATAAGATGTTTTATTAAAACGTTTACTCATCATAAAATATTTCATATTATAACCATCCTAACTTATAATAATACTTTTTGCATGTTAATTTATTAAAATTACCAAACAGATTTATTCAATAACAACTTTGTCTTCATGGCATGTAACTAAAATTATAGTCCTAAGTTTTTTACAGCCAAGAATTCTATAATATTCAAATTCTTCAATACAACAATCTGGCATAATCATTAGTCTAATACCATTAGAAAAAGATATAATTAAATCACCGCATTCTTCAATAAGAGCTGATTCAACCTTTTCTTTTGCTAAAATGCTTTTTGTTTTGTCAATATTAATTTTTAATATTGATTTATCAACATTATCTTCCATTAGATAAGAATGATTTTCATCAACAAACTCATCTGAACTATTAAGTAAAAATTTGTTACCTTTATTTATTCTTACAGAACAAACAGCATGAATAGAATATAGAATATTTTCATTTTTAAAATTAATTATAAGCATATTATCCGGAGCAATAATTCCAGCTGTTGGTTGGAAAATAAGATCTGCAAATGATGTTCCAATTAAAAAATCCAATTTTCTTTTCATAGTTTATCTCCTAACAATATGAATATAATCTTTAACTTTATTATCACCAAATGTTATTACTTAAATAGTATAAATTAAGATTACAGTTTGTTCAAGAAACCATCCTAAAGTTTTGGGTGATTACAAAACATTTATTGTTGTAGTACTTGTTCCTTTTACTATCTTTTCTTGTAATATTTTCTAGCGTTAACACTCAATTAAAAATGAAAAAAATAATATCACTTTTTTATTATAAAGTAAGCGTAAAAAAAGCCGTCTATTTAATTAGACGATTTTTTTGCTAAACATCAATTGAATATTTTCAGACCAAGGTAAATAATCAATAGGGTTTAAATTGTTTTTACTTCCAAATTCATTAAATAAGTATA
>CALBGF010000119.1 GCA_937893635.1 uncultured Mollicutes bacterium
TTGAAGATGAATTTGTTTTAAGAACTTTATTTATAAATAATAAGTTATATATTATCACAAATAGCTCACTTACATCTTATTCATTACCTAACTACACTAAAATTAACGAAATAAATTTTGCTTAATGGCTTAGAATGATTTTTAAGCATTTAATTAATGTTCTTCAATATAGGTAGAAATCTTTCTATACATAAATTCTCCTCCGGTTTTCAAATGATTAAGCCATTAAAAAATTACGCTTTTCAATAAATTTTATATGCTATTTTTTACGCTTTTCAAATTTTTAGATACCCGCTAAAGGCAAAACATATACTCCATCTTCTAATGGATAAACTACATCTGTATTACAAATTATAACTTTTGCCCCAATATTGTAACTAGTTTTATCTAACTGTTTAAAGCCTTTAACAGCGCTATTATTGAACTTGAATCCCGATTTACATTCAATACGATTTAATTTTCCATCATTGATGATGATTAAATCTATTTCATTCATATTATTATCTCTATAGTAATAAAAATTAGGTTCAATTCCATTATTTATAAAGCTCTTTTTAATTTCATTTATTATATAAGTTTCTACAAATCTTCCGGCGAATGAACTAGCCTCTAATATTTCGCCACTATTTAATCTTGCTAAATAGCAAGCTAAACCAGTATCTGAAAAATAAAGTTTTGGCCTTTTAACAATGCGCTTTGATATTGATATTTCATTATATGGTTCTAATAAATAAACAATATCACCTGCAATTAAGACACTAAGCCAAGCCATTACAGTCTTTTTATCAATTCCAATGATATTAGCAATATTATCATAAACCAATTCTTCACCAGTTAACGATGCTAAAAGTTCCATAAATCTTCTAAACAAAAATTTATCTCGCACATTTATTAAGTCAGATACATCTCTTTCAATATAAGTTTCCACATAATCTGCATAACATTTTTGTGGTGTTAATAATTCATTACTATATAATTCTGGATAAAATCCTTTTACTATTAAATTATATAAATCAATTGGATTAAGTGGATTGTTCTTTGCTCTTTCATTGATTTTTAATATATCAAAATTAAATATAGGTTCTTCTCTATTTAAAATTTCATTTCTTGATAAAGGCATCATATGGATAATTGATACTCTACCAGACAAAGATTCTGTTACTCCATTCATTAATTTATACATTTGTGATCCAGTTAAAATAAACATACCATAATTCTTCTCATTAACTCTTTTTTCTTCATTAACTATCTCTTCAATAGCTTCGAAAAGTTCTGGTGCTTTTTGTACTTCATCAATTATTAAAGGCCATGGATGAATAGATAAAAACATTTTAGGATCTTTATTAGCTAATTCTCGTTCTCGTGAGTTATCAAGAGAAACATAATTAAAACCCTTTTTTTCAAATAGCAAAGCTAAAGTTGATTTTCCAACTTGTCTAGCCCCAGTAATTAAGGTTACTGGTTTAGTTTTTATACTTAATTCCACGACTTTTAAAATATTTCTATCAATCATATTTATCACCCACTATTATTATAGTTTAGTATTTTAGGGAATTCAATTCCTTTTTTGTATAAAAATCAATGTATTTTGTAGGAAATACTCTATAAATTATAAAATTGTTAACATTTAATTTCAGTTGGTTAGTGACACTAACCAACTCAATATATTAACTTAGCAAAATTTCTAATTGTTACTATCTTCTTAATAACACATGTTTTCTAGCAAACAAAAAAACTACCCAACTGATAACAAAATTGGATAGTTTATAAGTAAAATTTTATT
>CALBGF010000120.1 GCA_937893635.1 uncultured Mollicutes bacterium
TTAGCAATGTGTGATGATTTTGTCTTAAAACTTAAAGATGGCTATAATACAGTTATTGGTGAAAATGGTTCAAAATTATCTGGAGGAGAACGTCAAAGAATTTCAATTGCAAGAGCGCTTCTTAAAGATGCACCAATTATTTTATTAGATGAAGCAACAGCTTCTTTAGATGTTGAAAATGAAACAAAGATTCAACAAGCTATTTCGACATTAATAAAAAATAAGACAGTTGTAATTATTGCACATCGTATGCGCACTATTGAAAATGCTGATAAGATTGTTGTAATTCAAAATGGACAAATTGTTGAAGATGGAACACCAAAAGAACTACTAGAATCTAATGGCGTATACGCTAAAATGCTTCAAACACAACTTGAAAATAAGTAGCATATTAAGTAAGATTTAAGTAAGATAGTTGATAAAATTTCAATGGTGGTTTATACTATTAACGGGAGGAAAGTTATGTATAAGCCACCTTTTTCAATTACAAATAATATGCTTTCAAAATGTATATCTATCGCCGAAAAATTAGGTAAAATTTCTATTTTTAATTCATTAGAAAGAATGCCGATTTTAAGAAAGAATAATCGTATAAAATCAATTCATTCATCTTTAGCAATTGAAGCAAATTCTTTGTCTTTGAATCAAGTTAGAGATGTTATTATGGGGAAAACTGTAATAGGTCCAAAAAAAGAAATTCAAGAAGTTAAAAATGCATATAAGGCATACGAAATGATAAATGATTTTGATTGTTATAATGAAAAAGATTTATTAAAAGCGCACGAAACATTAACATATTTAATTGAAAATGATTCAGGACAATATCGTAACCACGCTGAAGGTGTATTTGATGGTAAACAAGTAATATTTGTTGCGCCATTAGAAAAATTTGTTCCATCGCTAATGCATGATTTATTTAATTGGCTAAAAAACGATTTAGAAACGCCAATGCTTATAAAATCATGTGTATTTCATTATGAATTTGTTTTTATTCATCCTTTTAGTGATGGGAATGGTAGAACCGCTCGATTATGGCAAAATGTATTGTTGATGAAATGGAATCCGATTTTCGAATATATTCCACTTGAATCAAGAATTCAAAAATATCAAGATGAATATTATAACGCAATATCTGAGTGTCATAAAAATGGCGA
The DNA here is from genome assembly GCA_937893635.1 of uncultured Mollicutes bacterium. The sequence continues at coordinate 1,155 of CALBGF010000120.1, forward strand.
TTCTAATAAGTTTATTGAATTTATGCTTAGACTTATTGATGAAAGTATTGATGAAGTTAGTGATAGTTTAAAACAAGAATCAAAAAATATATCTGAGCAAGTAAATAAACTATTAGAAATTATGGATTATGATATTCCGTTAAGCGCTAATGAGATTATGCGTCGATTAAGTATAAAATCAAAAGAAACATTGCGAGCTAATTATTTGGCTCCTGCTATTGAAAATGGACTGGTTAAAATGACTATTCCTAATAAACCTAGTAGCAAAAATCAAAAATATGTTAAGTAGCATATTAAGCAAGATTTAAGCAAGATGAAAAAGGAGAATATTTATGGAAGACAAAACATTAGAATTAATCAAAACAAGAAGAAGCGTTCGTTCTTATGAAGATAAGAAAGTGCCAGAAGAATTATTAAATAAAGTACTTGAAGCGGGTACATATGCACCAACTGGAAGAGGCAAACAATCACCAGTTATTGTTGCTATTACTTCTGAAAAATATCGTAATATAATTCAAACACTTAATGCTGGTGTAATGGGAGTCAGTATTGATCCATATTATGGTGCGCCAGTTGTTATTGTTGTTTTAGCGGACCCTAGCATTAATACTTGGGTAGAAGATGCATCATTAGTATTAGGTAATATGATGTTAGAAGCTCATGCTTTAGGACTCGGCTCAGTTTGGATTCATCGAGAAAGAGAAATATTTGATAGTAGCATAGGAAAAGAACTCTTAAAAGAATGGGGATTACCTGAAGATTTACGCGGAGTTGGCGCTATCGCATTAGGTTACACTAAAGGTGAATATCCAAAGGCTAAAGCTCGTAAAGAAAATTATATAAAACGTGTTTAATTTGCTTTAAGAAAGAACTATAATATTATTTGTTTATAAGGAGTGATTTTTATGGATTGGGAACAATTTTGGAAAACAGTGCAAGATTGGGTGACTAATACAGGAATTAAAATTGTTATTGCTATCATTATTTTAATAATATCATTTAGCATAATTAACGCAATTAGTAAAAAAATTGCTAAAAAAGCCGATAAAAAGGTTGAAGAAAATAAAAAAATTGATAAGACATTATATCGTACTTTAAGTTATGTGACAAAAATAGGACTTAAAATTTTAGTCGTTCTTGCTCTTATTGGTTATTTAGGAATTGATACTTCTGGAGTTACAGCTTTACTTGCTTCTCTTGGTGTTGGCGTTGGTTTAGCAGTTAATGGTACTTTATCAAACTTTGCCGGTGGTGTGATGCTTGTCTTTACTCGTCCATTCCGTGTTGATGACTTCATTGAAGCGTTAGGAGTTTCAGGAACAGTTGAAGATATTCATATTTGTTATACGAAAGTTAGAACGCCTGATAATAAAATGGCTTATTTACCAAATGGTACATTATCAACAACTCAAATAGTAAATTACTCGGAAAAAGATACTAGAAGGGTGGATGTTGATTTATCAATTTCCTATGCTGATGATTTTGAAAAAGCAAAAAAAGTTATTTTAGAAGTTTGTAAGAAAAACAAAAAGATTCTTAATGTTCCTGCCCCAGCAATTAATATTGTTGAACATGGTGATAGTGCTATTAATATTAGCGCTAAAGTATGGTGCAAAAACGATGATTATTGGGACGTTAAATTTTACGTATTAGAGAAAGTAAAAGTAGCATTTGATGAAAATGGTATTGAAATTCCATTCAATCAATTAGAAGTAACTTTAAAAAAATAAAAAGTAGTTGCAAGTGAAATAATAAAGAATACATTATTAACCTTTGACTAAATTGTTATAAGTAAGCGATTATGACACTTGCTAATGTAACAACTAAAGAAAGAGGTGAAAAAATGTATTCTTTTTTGTTAGTTATTATTTATATAGCCTTTATAAGTTTAGGACTTCCTGATTCATTACTTGGATCATGTTGGCCAGTAGTGCACATAGAAATGAACGTTCCTATTTCATATATGGGAATAGTTTCCATGGTTATTGCTATAGGCACAGTCATATCTAGTTTATTATCAGATAAATTAACAACAAAATTTGGAACTAAAATAGTAACACTTGTAAGTGTGTTTTTAACTACAATTGCCCTATTTGGCTTTTCATTATCTAATACATTTTGGATGCTAATTCTTTTTGCGATACCTTATGGCTTAGGTGCTGGAGCAATCGATGCTGCTTTAAATAACTATGTGGCAATTCACTACAAAGCTAAACATATGAGTTGGTTACATTGCTTTTGGGGAGTAGGAACTATAGTTAGTCCATTTATTATGGGCTTTGCTTTAAAAAATATGACTTGGAATGCGGGATATCGTATTGTAGGTATTATTCAATTAATTATCACAATATTCTTGTTTGCCACTTTAAAAGTTTGGAATGTTAATTCAAATGTTAGTAGTGAAGAAACTAAGCATATTGGATTATTTAAAGCCTTAAAAATACATGGAGTAATATTTTTACTTATTGGATTTTTTGCTTATTCAGCTTTAGAAGCTACATCAATGCAATGGGCAAGCACTTATTTTGTAGAAGTAAAAGGCATAGAGGCAGGTGATGCCGCTAATTTTGCGGCTTTATTTTATATAGGTATAACAGTGGGAAGATTCTTATCAGGATTTATTACTGATAAGTTAGGCGATAAGAAAATGATTATATTAGGCACCTCAATACTAACGTTAGGAATAGTATTATTGTTATTACCAATAAATTCTTTTCATGTAGCAATATCTGCTTTTGTTGTTATTGGATTAGGTTGCGCTCCTATATATCCTTGTATTATTCATTCAACACCACTAAATTTTGGAAAAGAAAATTCTGGAGCAATTATTGGAATACAAATGGCCGGCGCTTATTTAGGTGCTTCATTTATGCCACCTTTGTTTGGATTAATAGGTGGAAAAATCGGCTATATAATATTTCCAATCTATATTTTGATTTTTGCTTTTTTAATGATAACAATGATTGAAATTACATTTCATATTACACAAAAGAAGAACAAATAACACGTAACAATTTAATTTGTTCTTTTTTTCTTGCCTAATACATAAGCTAATTGTTAAAATGAAATGTAAGATATTGTTTTTAATTACAAATTAAAAAACAAAACGTTTATTTTACCGATGAAAGCGATGTCATAAGATATTATATTGACAAAGATATGATGTCTAGGATACACTTAATTCGGTAAAAGAATACCGAAGGAGTGAAAACAATGCTTGATGGCGTATCAGTAAAGCAATTACAAAGATTTCCGATATACTTAAAATATCTCAAATCAATGCGTGATGCCGGTGTGGTAACAATTACCGCCCCACTTATTGCTAGAGCACTTAATCAATCAGAAGAACAAGTAAAAAAAGATCTTCAAGTAGTGACTACTTCAAAAGGTAGACCGAATACAGGTCGTGATATTAATGTTCTTATTAATGATATCGAAGTATTCTTAGGCTACCACAATATTAGCGATGCAATCATTGTTGGTGTTGGACACTTAGGTGAAGCTTTTATGAATTATAAAGGATTCGCTGAATTTAGCCTTAATATTTTAGCGGGATTTGATAATGATGAATCAAAGATTGGTAAAGTAATAAATGGCAAACAAGTATTTCCAATGTCAAAACTAAAAAATTTAGTTCCAAGATTGAACGTTAGTATTGCGATATTAACTACCCCAGCATCCGCTTCACAAGAAGTCGCGGAATTATTAGTTGATGCTGGCATTAAAGGAATTTGGAATTTCGCGCCAATTAACCTAAAAGTAAATGACGATGTTGTGGTTGAAAATGTCAATCTTGCATCATCGTTAGCAGTATTATCTCATAAATTAAAAAAGAAATTTCAGGAGGAGTAAAAAATGGGAGATAAGGTTGAAAACGTTGCAGCATTAGAAGAAGTTGATAAACTTGTTAAAAATGCTCAAAAAGCTTTAGATGAATTTCTAAACTTAGATCAAGAAAAAGTCGACTATATTGTCGCAAAATGTTCAGTTGCAGGTCTTGATCACCACGGCACATTAGCCGCTAAAGCAATTGAAGAAACAAAAAGAGGCGTATTTGAAGATAAAGCTACTAAGAACTTATTCGCTTGTGAATATGTTGTAAATAATATGCGTCATCTTAAGACAGTTGGAGTTATTAAAGATGACCCAGTAACTGGTATTACTGAAATCGCTGATCCTATTGGCGTAGTTTGTGGTATTACTCCAGTAACAAACCCAACAAGTACAGTTATTTTTAAATCATTAATCTGTTTAAAAACACGTAACCCAATCATATTTGCATTCCATCCATCAGCACAACAAAGTTCAAAAGCTGCTGCTATGGTAATGTATGAAGCTGCAGTTGCAGCTGGTGCACCTAAAAACTGTATTCAATGGATTGAACATCCTTCAATGGATGCAACAAGTGCATTAATGAACCATCCAGGTGTTGCTACAATTTTAGCTACTGGTGGTAACGCAATGGTTAAGGCTGCTTATAGCTGCGGAAAACCTGCAATGGGTGTTGGTGCTGGTAACGTTCCAGCTTATATCCATAAAGATGCTGATGTTGAACAAGCAGTTAATGATATCGTTTTATCAAAATCATTTGATAATGGTATGATTTGTGCTTCTGAACAAGCTGCTATTATTGATAAAGAAATTTATAAAGAAGCAAAAGATTTATTTGTTAGATTTAAAGTTTACTTTGTAAACAAAGAAGAAAAAGTTAAATTATCTAGATTTATGTTTGGATTTGCTCATGGTGATGAAAACGTTGAAACAGCAAAATTAAATCCAAATGTTGTTGGTAAATCTGCTCATTGGATTGCTGAACAAGCAGGATTTGAAGTTCCTAAAGATACAGTTATCTTAGCAGTTGAATGTGATATGGTTGGACCAAAAGAACCAATGACAAGAGAAAAACTTTCACCAGTATTAGCAATTTTAAAATCAAAAGATGCTGAAGAAGGATTTAAACTTGCTGAACAAATGGTTTGCTTTAATGGTTTAGGACATAGTGCTGCTATTCACTGTAAAGAACAAGCTATGGCTGATGCATATGGCGAAAAAGTAAAAGCAATGCGTATTATTTGGAATTCTCCATCTACATTTGGTGGTATTGGTAATGTTTATAACTCATTCTTACCATCTTTAACATTAGGTTGTGGTAGTTATGGTAAAAACTCAATTGGTGGTAACGTTAGTGCCGTTAATTTATTAAATGTTAAGAAAGTAGGTAAAAGAAGAAATACTATGCAATGGTTTAAAGTTCCTCGTAAGATTTATTTTGAAAGAAATTCAATTCAATATTTACAATCTTGCCGTGATGTTAATAAAGTCTTTATCGTTACCGACCGTTCAATGGTTGATTTCGGTTTTGTAAATAGAGTTACTGAACAATTAAATTTAAGAAAGAATAAAGTTCAAGTACAATTATTCTGTGATGTTGAACCAGATCCAGATATTGAAACAGTTAAACGTGGATTACGTTTAATGCAAGCATTTGGACCAGATACCATTATCGCTTTAGGCGGTGGATCTCCAATGGATGCCGCTAAAGGTATGTGGTTATTCTATGAACACCCAGAAGTTAACTTTGATGACTTAAAACAAAAATTCATGGATATCCGTAAGAGAGCTTTCAAATATCCTGAATTAGGTAAAAAATCTAAATTAATTTGTATCCCAACTACATCTGGTACAGGTAGTGAAGTTACCCCATTCGCTGTTATTTCTGATAAAGCAAATAACAAGAAATATCCTTTAACTGACTACTCTTTAACTCCTACAGTTGCTATCGTTGATGCAGAATTTACAACAAACTTACCTGCACGTCCAACTGCTATGACAGGTATGGATGTCTTAACTCACGCTATTGAAGCTTATGTTTCAGTATTAGCAAGTGACTATACTGATGGTTTAGCTTTACAAGCAATTAAGATGGTATTTGAATATTTACCACGTGCTGTTAAGAATGGTAAAAATGACTTAGAAGCTCGTGAAAAGATGCATAATGCTGCAACAATTGCTGGTATGGCATTTGCTAACGCATTCTTAGGTATGACTCACTCACTTGCTCATAAAGTTGGTGCACAATTCCACTGTGTTCACGGTTATGCTTGTGCTGTATTATTACCACATGTAATTAGATATAATGGACAAGTTCCAACCAAATTATCTGTATGGCCAAAATATAACCACTACTGTGCTGATAAGAAATATCAAGACATTGCTAGATTGATAGGATTAAAAGCTGATACTCCAGAAATCGCTGTTGAATCATTAGCTACTGCTGTAACTAACTTAACAAAAGAAGTTGGACTTGATCCTAACTTTGCTGCAATGGGTATTGCTGAAGAAGATTGGAATGCTGAACTAGAAAGAATGGCTGTCTTAGCTTATGAAGATCAATGTTCACCTGCTAACCCACGTGTTCCTCTTGTTGAAGATATGAAAGAAATCTTAAGAAAGGCTTATAAAGGCAATTAATTATGACAATATTGGTTTGCGTTGGCTCATCATGCCATTTAAAAGGTAGTTATGATATCATTGAGTTAATGAAAGATGCTATTAAAAAGAATAACATTGAAGATAAAGTTACTCTCAAGGCCACATTTTGCTTAGGCAAATGTGGTGTTGCAGGAGTATCAATTAAAGTTGATGACGAGATTATTACTGGCGTTACAAAAGAAAATTTTGATGAAACATTCGCAAAACATGTATTAGCCAAATTATAAAAAAAGGAGGGGCATTCATGGAGTATTGCCTAGAAAGTAAAACGAATAACTGTAAAAATTGTTATAAGTGTATTCGTACTTGTCCAGTTAAGTCTATTTCATTTGCTAATAACAAAGCGACTATTATACATGATGATTGTATCTTGTGTGGCAGTTGTTATTTAGCTTGCCCACAAAAGGTTAAAGTTGTTAGAAATGATATAGAAAAAGTCAAAAAAATGATTGCAAATGGCGACAAGGTAATAGTGTCATTAGCCCCAAGTTTTATTTCAAATTTTAAAGATTCAAGCATTGATACAATGCGAGATGCTTTAAAAAAATTAGGATTTTATGATGTGGAAGAAACTGCGGTTGGAGCCACAATAGTAAAAAATGCTTATAATAAAATGTTAGATGACAAGCACGATGTTATTATTTCATCGTGCTGTCATTCTATTAACTTATTAATTCAAAAATATTATCCAAAAGCTTTAAAATATTTAGCAAATGTTTTATCACCAATGCTTGCGCATGGTTTAGATATTAAAACAAGATATGGTAAAGATACGAAAGTTGTCTTTATTGGACCTTGCATTGCTAAAAAAGATGAAGCTGATTTAAATAAAGAATATATTGATGCGGTTTTAACATTTAGTGAATTAGATGATTGGCTAAATGATAACAATATCAATATTGAAACAAGTGATTCAATATCCATTGAAAAATCCAAAACAAGATTTTTTCCAACTTGTGGCGGCATTTTAAAAACAATGGACACAACAAATGAAGATTTTAAATATATCTCCATTGATGGCATTAATAGCGCTCGCTATGCTTTAGAAGATATTATTAATGGAAAAATTCATAAATGTTTTATTGAAATGTCTGCTTGTCATGGCAGTTGTGTAAACGGACCAATGATTAAAGATAAAGCTCGAAGTGTAGTAACTAGTTATTTAGCTATTGAAAATGCGGCTGGTAAAAAAGATTTTGACAATATGGAAATTAATGAAACTAATATTAGTAAGACTTATAATCCATATTCTTTAACTCATGCTGTACCATCAGAAGCTGACATTGAAAATACATTAAAATTAATGGGAAAATTAGATAAATCTGCAGAATTAAATTGTGGATCATGTGGATATAACACTTGTAGAGAAAAAGCTATTGCAATTATTCAAGGAAAAGCAATTCCTGAAATGTGCTTACCATTTTTAATGGAAAAAGCTCAATCGTTCTCGGATAAAATTGTTTCCAATACTCCAAATGGATTAATGGTCTTAGATGAAGACTTAAATATTCAATTGATGAATAGTGCAATGTGTAAAATTGTTGGTATTAGCTCTCCTAATATTGTATTAAAAAAGAACGTTACGATGATTTTAGATCCAACGGAATACGCTCGAGCATTAGGAGAATATGATAATACTATTTTTAAGAAAATGTATTTAAGCGAATATGATAAATATGTTGAAAATACGATTATTTATGACCGTAAATTCCATATTTTGATTTGTGTTATGCGTGATATAACTAAAAATGAAATATCTTTACAAAAACGCGAAGAAGTACTCAAAAAATCAGTAGAAATTACAAATGAAGTAATTGAAAAAAACATGCGTGCTGTTCAAGAAATTGCCTCTTTATTAGGCGAATCAGCTGCGGAAACTAAAGTAGCATTATTATCATTAAAGGATACTTTGAAAAATGATAAGTAAGTATATTACCGAAGTAGGATATTTATCCTATAACCATGTTGGTGAACAACTATGCGGCGATCATATTGAAGTAATTCATCCTAATGATGATACAACAATTTTAGTGCTTGCTGATGGCTTAGGTAGTGGAGTTAAAGCTAATATTTTATCAACTTTAACCGCTAAAATGCTATCAACAATGATTGCTAAAAATGTTTCTATAAAAGAGTGTGTTGATACGATTGCGGAAACACTTCCTGTTTGTAAAGAACGTTGTATTGCTTATTCGACTTTTACAATTATAAAAGTAGAGAATAATCGTTTTGTTGAAATTTATAACTATGATAATCCAATGCCTTTTGTTATTAGTAATGGTAAAAGTAAAGACTTGGATTGGACACTAAAAACTGTTGATGATAAAAAAGTTTACCATACAAAACTTGAAGCTAACTTGTATGACACGTTTGTATTATTTAGCGATGGCGTAGTTCATGCTGGGATTGGCGAAACTCTTAATTTCGGTTGGGATATCCCGCAAATTAAAGACTTTTTGCAAGGATTATATCAAAAGTCTTATTCTTCAATGTCACTTGCAACGAGTTTGGTAGACTATTGTAACGAACTATATAATCATCGTCCTGGCGATGACACAACCGCTGCGGTTGTGCGAATTAGAGAAAGAAGTCAAGTTAATTTATTAATTGGCCCGGCTTCAAATAAAGATGATGACGAGAAGATGTTATCTCTATTTTTTGCTAAAGGTGGTAAACATATTGTTAGTGGTGGAACAACCTCTAATATTGCGGCTAAGTATTTACACAAACCACTTGATTTAGCACTTGATTACATTGATAAAGAAATACCACCTACAGCCAGTATTGAAGGCGTAGATTTAGTAACTGAAGGTGTAATTACGATTAATAGAGTATTAGATTATGCTAAAGACATGCTACAAGGAAAAAATCATTCTTATTTTGATTGGAGTTATAAAAAAGATGGTGCTTCGCAAATTGCAAAATTACTATTTGAAGAGGCAACTGACATTAACTTCTTTGTAGGATGTGCAATTAATAATGCCCATCAAAGTGATGATGTTCATTTGAGTTTTTCATTAAAAATGCAACTTATTGATGAATTAGCAAAAATGCTAAAACTAATGGGCAAAAACATAAAAGTTAGTTATTTTTAAAATAAGTGAGGAAAAATCATGTTAAAATTTGACACAAATGTTCAAGAGTTGAAGTACAAAGTCTTAAAAGAAATGGCTAAATCCACTTTTAATGATTCATTAGTCGAAGATTTTTATGAAATACCCAAAAAAGTAGTACCAGGTCCTAAACCAAGTATGCGTTGTTGTATTTATAAAGAACGCGCAATTGTGGAAGAGCGTATGAAATTAGCAATGGGTGGTAACAAAAATATTGATAATATTGTTGAAGTTATCAAAATTGCTTGTGACGAATGCCCTATTGGTGGATATGAAGTTACGAATAGATGTAGAGGATGTATTGCGCACCGCTGCGAAAAAGCTTGCCATCGTGCGGCGATATCTTTTAATCCTAATACAAGAACTGCAATTATTGATAAAACAAAATGTGTAAATTGTGGTTTATGTTCTAAAGCATGCCAATATAACGCTATTCAAAATTTCTTAAGACCTTGTGTCCAAGCTTGTAAAGTAAAAGCAATATCTACTGATGAAGATTTTGCCGCTAAGATTGATGATAGTAAATGTGTTCAATGTGGTGCATGCGTATATCAATGCCCATTTGGCGCAATTATGGATAAATCAAGCATTGTTGATGTTATTAAAATGATTAAAGATAGCGATTTTTCAAAAAAATATCCCATCTATGCTATTGTGGCACCATCAATTTCTTCTCAGTTTAAATATGCAACATTAGGACAAGTTGTAACATCTATTAAATTATTAGGCTTCCATAGTGTCATTGAAGCAGCACTTGGTGCGGATATGGTAAGTTATGAAGAAGCAAAAGAATTAAGTGAAAAAGGATTTTTAACTTCCTCATGTTGTCCAACATTTGTTTCTTTTATTAAAAAGAACTATCCTAAATTAGTGGAGAATATTTCTTCTAATTTGTCACCAATGGCAACATTAGGAAAATACATTAAAGAAATAACACCAAATGCAAAAGTAGTGTTTATCGGACCATGTGTTTCCAAAAAGCAAGAAATCAAAGATGAGCGTGTTAAAGATTATGTTGATTATGTTTTAACTTTTGAAGAGTTACAAGCATTAATTGATAGTCGCGATATTGATGCTTCTAAACTAGAAGAAAGTGTCTTAGATAACGCTTCATATTTTGGAAGAATATTTGCAAGAACGGGTGGTTTATCTGATGCAGTTAAACAATCACTTAAAGAACAAAATATTGATTTTGAAGTTAAACCGTTAGTTTGTGATGGCTTAGATAATTGTAAAATGGGATTAATCAAGGCTCAATCACCTACTCGTGATTTTAACTTTATTGAAGGAATGGGTTGTATAAATGGTTGTATTGGTGGACCATGTTGTTTAACGCATGAATTGCGTGACAAAACCGAAGTTGATAAATATGGTAATTTGGCTAAAGAAAAAACAATTAGCGATGCCATAGGGGTTTTAAAAGCTATAAAATAGGTATATAATTCCTAGGTGGATAACTTAGGAATTTTTTATTTCAAGGAGTGATATTTATGTGGATTGTTATTGCACTAATTGGTGCACTTTTTACATCACTTACTACGATATTCGCTAAAGTTGGTATAAAAAATGTCAATTCCAATTTTGCGACATTTTTCCGTACAGGCGTAGTTATTATTTTTGCCGTTATAATGTGCTTTATAACTAATAGTTTTGCTTCCTTTAGTGCATTAACTACTTCAAATTGGCTATTTTTAATTTTGTCTGGCATCGCTACAGGATTATCTTGGTTATGTTATTACCGAGCTATTAAATTAGGCGATGTCTCTAAGGTAGCGACAATTGATAAATCTAGTTTTATTTTAACAAGTATTTTATTCTTAATCTTTTTCTTTAATGATACAACAAATAATGGTAACCCATTAACAATAGTAATGTTATTTCTTTCGATGGCTTTAATGCTTGCGGGAACTCTTTTAATGATTGGTAAAGTCGAAAGTAAAAACGAAAAAGTTGATAAAAAGTGGCTGATTTATGCAATTTTAAGTGCAGTGTTTGCTTCTTTAGTTTCTTTATTTGTAAAGATTGGTTTAAAAAATATTCCTAGTTCATTAGGAACTTGTATTCGTACCATTGTTGTATTTATTTTTGCGGCGATTATTGTATTAGCAAAAAAAGATTATAAAGGCGTTAAAGAGATTACTGGTAAATCTTGGATATTTCTTACTTTATCAGGAATTGCTACAGGTGTAGCGTGGATTAGTGAATATGAAGCACTTAATTATGCGGGCGCTAATCCAGTCGCAGTTACATCAATATCAAAGTTAGCCATATTATTAACAATGACAATTTCGGTTTTGGTATTGCACGAAAAAATTACATTAAAGTCTTTTATTGGGTTAGCATTAATGACTTTAGGTATTGTTCTAATTATAATTTTTAGTTTATAAGAGGATAAGGGGGAATAGTTATGAAATATAAATTAGCAATGTTTGATTTAGATGGAACAGTATTAAATACTTTGGAGGACTTGTATACGTCTTTAAATCACGCTCTTAATAAGTATGGTTTTCCTTCTAAGTCTTTAAAAGAAGTACGTAGTTTTTTAGGTAACGGCATTCGTAGTTTAGTAAAACTTAGTATGCCAAGTGACACTAGTGAAGAAAATTTTGATTTAGTTTTTAAAGAATTTAAAAGTTACTATGCTACACATTGTGATATATTAACAAAACCATATGATGGAATTTTAGATTTACTTAAAACTTTAAAAGAAAAAGGATATAAAACCGCGATTATATCTAATAAAGCTGATTTTGCTGTTCAAACATTAGTAAATAAATATTTTCCTAACCTTATTGATTATGCAGTTGGAGAAATTATAGGAGTGCCACGTAAACCAGATCCAACAAGTTTAAATAATGTAATGAAATATTTTAATATAAAAAAATCGGAATCAGTCTATATTGGTGATTCCGAGGTTGATATTGAAGTAGCAAAAAACGCTAATGTGAATGCCATTATTGTTACTTGGGGATTTAGAGATGAAGAATATTTGAAATCTTTAAATCCAAATACATTAGTAAATAATACTAATGATTTATTAAAAAATATTATTTAAATCTTCTTGCTTTAAAGTTTTTAAACCAGTATTTTACATAGTTATGTAAATCATCTATTGTATTAGTGGAATAACCACGACAATATTTAATATATTCACATAATAAACCATCGACAAAAACGCTAATATCAAGTTCAAGGTGGTCACGGTCCACTAAATGTGGATCATTATTACAAATCTCTAATAGCTTGCCGATAACAAGTGAGGTAAGCTTTTTTGATGCAAAAGCCACATCATTAGATTTACAAATAAGACGATAGTTTTCATTATTTGCGGTAATATATTCGAAGAATTGATCGATTAATTCTTCAAAAGTTAAGCATGATACTAATTTGATGTTACTATAAAATTGATCGATTAATTCGTTTTCAAAATCTTCGGCGACGCAATATATATCATCATAATGAGAATAGAACGTACCACGATTTATATCAGCGCGTTTTACTAATTCAGTGACAGAAATTTTACTGATTTCTTTTTTTTCACTGAGCATTTCTGCGAATGTTGATTTAATAATTGCTCTTGTTTTCTTTGATGAGTTATTTAAATTTTTAGCTTTCATAAATTGTCCTCCTATACATTTTTCTTAACAATGTTGAAATTTTAACAACGATGATAAAAATGTGCTTTAACATCGTACATAAATAATATATCTTAACATCGTTCAAATGTCAACAATGTTGATTTGAAAGAGAGGAGGAAGATTATGGAAAATATTATTGAAGTTAAAAATTTAACAAAAGATTATGGAAGCGGACGTGGTGTCTTTGATGTAAGCTTTGCAGTTAAAAAAGGCGAAGTATTCGGATTCTTAGGTCCTAATGGTGCTGGTAAATCAACCACTATTAGACACTTGATGGGATTTTCAAAACCAGATAAAGGCAATACTTATATTTTAGGAGAACCGACATTTAATAAATATTATGAAATATTAAATCATGTTGGTTACATTCCTGGAGAAATTGCTTTACCAGCAGGATTAACTGGATGGCAATTTTTAAGAATGATGCAAGATCTACAACACATTCATAACGAAAATAGGCTAAATAGTATGCTAACATTATTTGAATTAGATGATGTTACATTACAAGGCGAAACAAAAAGAATGAGTTTGGGGGTTAAAAGAAAACTTGCGATTGTCGCAGCATTCATGAGTGACCCAGATGTCTTAATTCTTGATGAGCCTACTAGTGGACTTGATCCAGTTATGCAAGAAAACTTTATTAAGTTTATTCACGAAGAAAAAAGTAGAGGTAAGACGATTTTACTTTCAAGTCATATTTTCTCGGAAATTGATTCTACTTGTGATCGTATTGCGATTATTAAAGATGGAAAGATCGTTTCTGAATTCGTCGCAGATGATTTAAAACATGCTTCGAAAAAATATTATACTGTTGATTTTAAAGATGAGAAAAATGTTAATAAATTTAAAAAATCTATTAATAAAATTCCATCTGCAGAAATCTTAAAAGTTGAAGGCAATAAAGTGTTTATATCATTAGAAGATGAAGATATGAATAAAGCAATCGAAATATTATCGGGATTAGAAATTAATGAGTTTTCAAATCGTAAGGAATCATTAGAAGATTACTTTATGAAATTCTATAAAGAAGATAAAGACTTTGGAGGTGCTTTAAAATGAGTGTCATTGAAATAAAAAACTTAACAAAAGATTATGGAAATAATCAAGGCATCTTTGACATCAATTTAAATATCGAAAAAGGCGAAATGATTGGATTCGTTGGCACTAACGGAAGTGGTAAGACCACAACAATTCGTAATATTATGGGATTTATTAAACCTACAAGTGGGCAAGTGCTTGTAAATAATAAGTCTTCTTGGGAACATGCTAGTGAAATTGTAAAAGATATTGGTTATGTACCGGGAGAAATTGCTTTTCCGGATTTAAAAACTGGTATTGATTTCCTTAAATGTCAAGCCGAGTTCTTAAATATGAAAAATATGGATTACGCTAATGAACTAATTGAAAGATTGCAATTAGATCCACGCGCTAATTTAAAAAGAATGAGTAAAGGTATGAAACAAAAAACTGCGCTTGTTGCAGCTTTGATGAATGATGCTCCAATTATTATTCTTGATGAACCAACAACTGGTCTTGACCCTTTGATGCGTGTAACCTTCTTAGATATTATCAAAGAAGAGCATAAAAAAGGGAAAACAATATTTATGTCTAGTCATATGTTTGAAGAACTTGAAACAACATGTGACCGTGTTGCTTTAATTAATGATGGGCACATTATTGATGTTGTAAATATGGATGATATTCGTAATCGTCCAATTAAAGATTTTAAAATTGAATTTAAGTCTCCAGATGATTATAAAAATTTCTTAAAAGAGAAATATACGATTACTCGTAAACAAAAACAATATAATCAAGTGACTATTTCAATTAACGCTAAGGATACAGGTGAATTATTAAAAACATTAAAAAACTATGATGTGAAATTTATTTCCGAAATACCTTATACCTTAGAAAAACATTTCAAAAAAGTATTATTAGAAAAAAAGGAGAGTAAGTAATATGTTTAGTAAAGCACTTTTTAAACAATCTTGTAAAGCAAATGGTACAATGTGGGCTATTATCACATTTGCAGTTTGCTTCATGTTAGCGTGTGTTATGCTCATTAGTGGTAATGGTAATATTGGTGAAACCAAAAATGCAATTCAAGATACCATTGTTACGAAAGAAATTGATGCACTTTTAGAAAAACAATCTATCAGTTTTTATACTACCCAAACTGATGGTATGATTCAATTTGATAATTATTTCGTTGAAGATGCAAGTGATGCATTAGTTTATGATGGAAGATTTAATTATTGGTTAAATGCTATGCCAAAAAGTAATGATTATACCGATTTAAATCAATATCAACAAGCAATGGTGACTTGGCAAGGTCAAATGCCTACACCAGAAACATTAGTCGAACAATTATATGCAAAAAATTATAGTGATTGGACTAAAAATCAACCAGTTAGAGAAAACTATGATAGTGATGAAGCTTATAAAGAAGCTCTAGTTAGCTGGTCTAGTAGTAATCCTGCTAATCAAAAAGGCGCATTAAGTGCTAGTTTCTTAGTCGCTACTAGTCAATTAAAAGAATATTATTATGAAGAAAATGAAGCAGGAGAAAAAGTAGAAACTACTGCCGGAACTGAAAGATTTGGTACAACTATGTTTGCCATTAAACCAGATATGGTAAGTCCAGAAATCTTTACTGATAATAACGAAAAAATGTTTGATGATTATGATGTTACTTCATTAGTAATGCATATTAGTGCTGGTGATATTAAAACTTATTTAACTAGCGAAGAAAGAAATGAATACCGTGCTGATCGTGCTGAAACTGCTTCATCAGTATTCTTAGCTGGACAAGTAACTAAACCTGATATGGTAAATACAATTATTGAAGCTTTATCTAACTATGGCGTTGATGAAGAAAAATATGCTTCATTTAATTATAACTATCAAACAGTACGTCATATGTCAATGACAAGTACAATTAGTTATCGTAATCGTTTAGCTTATGAAGTTGGTTTATTAGATGAAAAATTAGCAAATGGCGAAATTAAAGATCAAGAAGAATATAAAGCCGCTTATGCCAAAATGAATGAAGAATTAATTGGCGATGTAGCAGGAAGTTTGTTATCTTCTTTACCAAATGATGTATCAGAAGCTTTAAAAGAAGTAGGAACACTTGATTTATATAGTTTAATTGTTGGATCTATCTTCTATAAATTAGCTGGATTATTATTACCTATTATATATATGATTATGGCTTCTAATAACTTAATCAGTGGCCAAGTTGATAGCGGTTCTATGGCTTATGTTTTATCTACATCAACAAAAAGAAAAACAGTCGTATTTACTCAAGCAGTTTATCTTATCGGATCACTACTTGCTATGTTTGGCCTAACTACTATTACAGGCTGTGTTTGCTTAGCTATTGTGGGACAAGAAGTTCAATTAACATATGGACATTTAATCTTACTTAATGTTGGTGCATTCTTAGTCTTATTTGCATTATCAGGCTTATGCTTCTTAACATCTTGCTGGTTTGATCGTAGTAAACGTTCAATGGCTGTTGGTGGCGGATTATCAATATTTGCTTTAGTTGCCGCAATGTTAGGATTATTTGGTAGCCAAGTAATTCCATCTGTTGTACGTTTAGATGCTTTAAATAACTTCAACTTTGTAACAATTATTACTTTGTTTGATTCTATTTCAATTATTAATGGTACAACCATATTTATTTGGAAATTTGCAATTTTATTCGCATTAGGCTTATTAGGATATATAATTGGCTCTACCAAATTTGTTAAAAAAGATTTACCATTATAGTAAGGAGTGAATTTTATGTTTGATTTTAAAAAATTATGTAACGAGTATGAAAAGTTATCTACTGTTGAAAGAGGTGCTTTATTAGCGGAAAAATCAGCAGTAGTATTAGCTAAATTACATGCTCTAAATATTGAAGACATTGACACGATTGAAACTTATGTTGCCTTTATTTTAGGCGCAATAGTATCAGATGGAGTAATCGATGAAAAGGAATATTTATTAATGTATCCAGCATTAGTAAAAACATTTGGAAATGATTTTGATTTCCAAACAATTAAAGCATCATTTAAAAAAGATAAAGAGGGTCGCTCAATGATTAAAAAATATAATCAAGATATGGTTAAAATCATTTCTTATTTAGATGAATCATTAGTGGCTGATTTAATCTCTTTATGTTTACTAATTGTTAGCGTTGATGGAAAAGTTACTTTAAAAGAACGCCATTACATTAAAAAATTGTGTAAATAATTTTATCTAAAATCTATCGAAATATTTAAAAGTATGTTATCATTAACTCAATATGAGTTTTAAGGAGTGAATTTTATGTCTAATATTGTTATATCTACTGATAGTACCGCTGATTTATCACCAGAATTAATTGCTAAACACAAAATATCTATTGCCCCATTACATGTTATTTTGGGTGAAGAAGATTATCTTGATGGTGTTAATATTACACCACAAATGATATTTGATTACGTAGCTAAAACTGGCGTATTACCAAAAACAAGTGCTTGTTCAGTTGAACAATATTTGACATTATTTGCTGAATTATTAAAAAATAATGATGAAGTTATTCATTTTGATATTTCCACTGATTGTTCTTCTAGTGGCGTAAATGCAAAATTAGCTGCGGAATCATTTAATGGTAAAGTACATGTTATTGATACACGTCAATTATCAACAGGACAAGGT
This sequence comes from uncultured Mollicutes bacterium, assembly GCA_937893635.1. The sequence goes on from CALBGF010000120.1 coordinate 19,090, forward strand.
TTACTTGTTATGAAAGCTGTTGACTTAAGAGCGGAAGGAAAATCCGCTAAAGAAATCGTAGATTATATTGAAAGTATTAAAACTAAAACACAAACATCTTTCGTTGTTGATACGACCGATTACTTATGTAAAGGTGGAAGATGTAGTTCAGTTGCTAATTTAATGGCTAATATATTTAAAATTCATCCATCTATTGATATGAAAGATGGTAAATTAGGTGTTAAGAAAAAATATCGTGGCAAATTAAAAAGTTGTATTGCTAAATATGTTGATGATTTAGCGGAAGAATATAAAGATTATGATGATACTCGTGTGTTTATTACGCATGCATCTTGCACTGATGATATTGTTGATTGCATTAAAGAAAAACTTCAACAAGAGTTTAAATTTAAAGAAATCATCGTCACTGTTGCAGGATCTGTTGTTACTAGCCATTGCGGTCAAGGAACTTTAGGAGTTTTATTCATTCGTAATTGAGAAAATACTAATAATTTGTTAGAATATTTTTGAAAGGAGAAGAAAAAAACATGGCAAAAAGAAAATCAAAAAAGAGTTTTGGTGGAGTTGCAAATTTATGTTTGGCATTAGCATTCTTACTAGGTGTAGCTACGTTTGTTATGACATTCTTTGCTGGAATACAAATTGATTTATCAATTACTAAACTTAATATTTCATTCCCAGAAATATTCTTTGGAAGTAGTGAGAGCTTTGGAAGTGCAACGCTTCAACTTCATAAAGGCGCTATTTTACCATTCATTGCTTACATAGTTGTGTTTGTTGCAGCATTGTTAATTGTATTAGCCGCAGTTATGAAAAAAGCAAGTTTCGTTAAATTGTTTGCTTTTGTATGCGGTGCTCTGATGATTGCAGGTGGTATTGCTATTTTATGTACACCTTCAATATTTGCATCTGTAAACGAACTTGGTGATTCAGTCAAAATCACACAAAACGCTATTGGCCTAATTAGTGGTATACTTGCTATTTGCGGTGGCGTATTATCATTGTTTAGTTTAATTGCAAATAAATTATTTAAATAATTATAAAAACATAAATGCAATTTATAGGTTATGGGTTCAAAATCCATAACCTTTTTTCTACACTATAATTTCATTTTTATACTAAAAATGATGTTTTTTTCTTCATCCAAAATATATAAATTATGATATAAATAGATTTTATTAGAATTTTTTAAATAGTATTTTTTTGAAATCGATTACATAAAATAATGTATAAAAATTTTATTGACAAGCCAAAATTACTTATGGTAAGATAGCGGCAATTAAAATTTACGGGACGATTGACTGTCCTAAGAAAGGAATAATTTTTATGAAAAGGAACAATTTTTTGTTACTCTCAATTTTTGCTATCACTTCGTTAGCATCTTGTAGTGGAGGAGGTGAAGGAAAAGGTGTTTACACTTATCACGACTACACTATGGTATCGCCGTCTAACTGGAATGAATTAACTTATCAAGACGAGAATGATACTCAAATTATGTCGCAAATCGGTAGTTCGTTCTTTAGTTTCGATTATAAGTTTGATAGTGATGGAAAGATTATTGATAATGATTTCACTGTTAACTATGATGCCGCAACTAAACTTGAAGACGTTACCAAGACTTATGCTGGTAATGAAAAGTGGGGTATCCCTGCTGGAGCGCAATCCTCTAGGGCATATAAGATTACTTTAAGACAAGACTTAAAATGGGACGATGGAACTAAGATTAACGCATCTGATTTCGTTTATACTATGAAAGAACAATTAGCCCCAGAATTTAAAAACTATCGTGCCGACTCTTATTATACTGGCTCGACTGTTATTCATAACGCTAAGAATTTTTTCAATAATGGCCAAAAGGCTTTGGCGACACCTACTGAAGTTATTACTAATGATAAAATATCTAGTGTAGATGCTTTCCTTGCTGAATTCGGTAATGATAAAGGTTATATTAACTGGGATTACTCATTTGGCGCTGTGTTTGATAAAGACGGAAATGTAATAGGTGAGGCCGAAGATGAAACCGTCGATAGTGGTTTAACCGTTAAACAACTTTATGATTTATGGATGATGATGGCGGATGCTTTCGGATCAGAAGAAATAGCACTTAGTTATTTCTTAGAAGAAGCTTCTCTTTACTATGATTTCCCAGAAATGGATTATGATGGTAATGTAGGATTATTTGTTGGCGACACTGATTTTGAATTAATATTAATTCTTGACAATCCACTTCAATTATTAGAAGAAGATGGTTCATTAAGTTATAAAGCTGCTTATAATATGTCAAGTTTACCATTAGTTCAAAAATCAAAATATGAAGAAAATAAACAAGAGCCACAACTTGGTTCAACATTATGGACTTCAACTTATAATAGTGATGTTTCCTCTACTGCATCATGGGGACCTTATAAATTAACATCTTTCCAAACTGGTAAACAATACATTCTTGAAAAGAATGAAAACTGGTATGGATATAATACCGATTTATATAAAGGTCAATATATGACAACTAGAATTGTATGTGAAACAATTCCAGAATGGAAAACAGCATGGCAAGATTTCCAAAAAGGTAATTTGACTTCAATTAGTATTGACCCTTCTGTAGCGGCTGATTATAAAAATAGTTCACAAGCAGTATTTACTCCTAGTGACTTTGTTCAATCTTTACAACTTCAATCAAGTGAAAAAGCATTAAGAGCAAATTCAAAAGATGGCGTTAACAAAACTATTTTGTTACAAAAAGATTTTAGAAAAGCAATTTCTTTAGCTATTGATAGAAGTGAATATGCCGCTAAATGTACAACAAGTTCAAAAGCTGGATTTGGTATATTTACACCAGTTCACTATTATGATGTAGCGCATGGTAAAGCATATCGAGATGCCGATGCTGCTAAAGAAACTTTATGTGAAGTTTATGGTGTCGATCCTTCTAAATATAATAGCTTAGATGAAGCACAAGCCGCAATTACTGGTTATGATTTAAAACAAGCACGTACTTTAGTTGATAGTGCTTATGATAAAGCATTAGCAGCAGGAGATATTAAAGCAGATGATAAAGTAGTATTAATAGTAGGAACTGCTGATGATACATCTTCTTCATTCCTTAGAATATTTGACTTCCTTGAAACAGCTTTGACAAATATGGTTAAGAATACAAAACTTGAAGGAAGATTAGAATTACAACATAAAGGATACCAAAGCAAATGGGCAAATGACTTTAGATCAGGCGCTTACGAAATTTGTATTGGTGGTTGGACAGGCGGAGCTTGGGATCCAGGTTACTTCTTATTAGCTTACTTATCACCAAACTATATGTATTCAGCAGGATGGAATACATCAAGCCAAAAAATGACTTACACAATGTGTGACAAAGAATACACAATGTCATTAATGGAATGGTATTACTGTCTTAACGGACAAGGCGAAGAAGACTGGTCAGAAGGCGCAGTTCCAGCAGAAGATAGAATTGGATTAATTGCCGCTCTTGAAGCACAAATCTTAGGCGTTTACTATACAGTACCAATTGTGTACTCATATAGTGCAACATTAATTTCTTACCAAGTTGAATACGCTAGCCGTACTTACAATACATTTATGAATTATGGTGGAATTAGATATATGACTTATAATTATGATGATGCAGAATGGAAGTCATACACATCTAAAAATACACTAGATTACAAACTCTAATTATAATTAGAAAAGAAACACAAAATAAATGTGGGATAGATTAATAATTTGTCCCACATTTATTGCACATTATAAAGAAAGGAGATTTTCATTATGTCAATGTTCAAATACATATTAAAAAGATTAGGTCTTATGATATTAACCTTCTTTATTATTATAATTATCTGTTTTGTACTTATTAAATTATTGCCTATTAATATTGATGTATCACTAGGTGATAGTAAAAATATTATTGAGGCACAATTAAGAGCACGTGGATATTATGATCCTATCCCTACCCAATTTGTGAATTATATTAAAAGAATTATTTTAAAAGGTGACTTTGGTATAGGCGTTAATATTCCAGAATATCGTAATAAACCAGTATGGGATAGTTTTGTTAGTTGTTTACCACCAACGGTTTTAATTAATGTTTATTCCTCTTTAATTTCTATTCCATTAGGAATTGGTTTAGGAATCTTTGCCGCCCTAAAAAAGAATAAATGGCAAGACCATTTTATTTCAACATCAGTTATGTTTTTCATTTCTGTTCCGAGCTTCATTTACGCTTTTTTAGTGCAGTATGTATTTTGTTTTAAACTAGGATGGTTTGATTTAACAATTAAATCACTTGCTGATGCCGGTGGCTCATATTTCACTTGGACAATGTTTAAATCAATGATTCCGGCAATTATTACAATGTCATTTGGTTCTATCGCGGGTTATGCAAGATACACTCGTGCGGAATTAACTGAAGTATTAACAAGTGAATTTATGTTATTAGCTAGAACGAAAGGATTAACTAAAGGACAAGCAACAGTACGTCACGCTTTAAGAAACGCGATGGTACCAATTTTTCCTTCAATAGTTGGTGAGTTTGTAGCGGTATTAAGTGGATCATTAGTCATTGAAAAGATATTTGCTATTCCTGGCGTTGGCGGTTTGTATTTATCTGCAATCAACACACAAGATTATGATTTCTTTATGTTACTTTCTGGATTCTATGTTTTAGTTGGCTTATTATCCGCGATAGTAGTGGATATTTCATATGGATTTATTGATCCTAGAATAAAGATGGGAGCAAGATAATATGATAGACGCAAGATTAGAAAATATACCAAAAGAAAAATTCACTTTTGTTAATGAAAATAAAAATCTAACTGATAAAGAGTTAGTTACAAAGCCAGTAGGCTATCTAAGAGATGCATGGAATCGTTTTAAGAAAAACAAAGCATCTATTGTTGCCGCAATTATCATTGCAATTTTAGGCTTATTTACTTTAATTGGTCCTATTGTAAGTCAATATGAAGTTTCATATCGTGACCAAACATTTAAAGGCACATTACCAAGAATTCAACTATTTTATGATTTAAATATTGAATTTTGGGATGGATGCCAAGATAAACAAACTGGCTCGGAAGATTTCTTATATTATTATTCTATGGGAGTAGAAACTGGACATAGTTCAATAAGAAATCAAAAATATACTACAAAAGAGATCTTAAATGCTCGTAAACAATGGGTAACAGTATATAATTTCCGTTTAGATGATTACCAAAAAAATGGTATGGAATTTAAAAATTTAACCTTAGAAGAATATCAAAATATTCAACAATATCAAGATGAATATAATGTTCAAGTAATTTATCCAATTACTGATCCAGCATTAAGACCAGGTGACTCAATCAATGCTGAACCAGCATCAAATGCTAATTACTGGTATAAAACAACCACTAATTCTGGAAAAGTTACTACAACTGGCGCTACAATAAATGATGATGGCACGGTAACTTTTGAAAATATTTATAAATCATATTCCGGAAATGATATGTATACTAGTAAGATGAGAATCGAGAATTCTAGTGAAAATTCCACACCTTTATATGATTATGCTGAACTTACCCAAAGTGGTAACATGTATAAGGTTCGTGTTAATTACTATGAATATTACATTTATAATCATGTATATGTATTAAAAGATGGAATTACTAAACCAAACTTTGTATTTGGTACAACTGCTTATGGACAAGACTTATTTACTTGTTTATCTAGTGGTGCAAGATTTAGTTTTATCTTTGCAATATCTGTTGCTTTAGTTAACTTAATTGTTGGCGCTATATACGGCGCGATTGAAGGATATTATGGTGGAAAAACTGACTTATTAATGGAAAGATTTGTTGATATTTTATCAGCAGTTCCAACAATGATTGTTATTACCTTACTCAAATATCATATGAAAGATAGTTCAGCAATATTAATTATCTTTATTGCTTTCTTCTTAACAGGATGGATTGGTGTAGCGGGAACGACGAGAATGCAGTTTTATCGTTATAAGAATCAAGAATATGTTTTAGCAGCGCGTACTTTAGGTGCCAAAGATGCTAGAATTATGTTTAAGCATATTTTCCCTAATTCTCTTGGAACACTTATTACTAGCAGTGTTTTAATTATTCCAGGTATGATATTCTCTGAAACAAGTTTAAGTTACTTAGGCATTATCAATTTGAACTCAGGCAATTTAACAAGTGTTGGTTCATTACTTGCTGATGGACAAGCAAGTTTAATGACTTGGCCACATATTGTTTTATTCCCAGCAATATTTATTAGTTTATTAATGTTAAGTTTTAATTTATTTGGAAATGGATTACGTGATGCTTTTAATCCATCACTTAGAGGAAGCGAGGAATAATTATGGAAAAGAAATTAGAAGTAAAAAATTTACAAATATCATTCCGTACGCAAAGTGGTTTATTAAAAGCAGTAAGAGATATTTCTTTTGATTTATATAAAGGTGAAACATTAGCAATCGTTGGTGAATCAGGTTCAGGAAAATCAGTTACTAGCAAGGCCATCATTGGTATCCTTGCTGGTAACGCTGTTGTTGAAGGTGGAGAAATTTTATATGATGGACAAGATTTATTAAAAATTTCGGAAGATGATTTTCATAAAATTCGTGGCGATAAAATCTCCATGATTTTCCAGGATCCACTATCAAGTTTAAATCCAATTATGAAAGTGGGAAAGCAACTAACAGAGGCTATGATTTTAAATGGTAAAGCTCGTCAAAAATCATCAAGAAAAGATTTTAATAGTCGCTTAAAACTTTTAAATAAAAAAATTGATGAAGCATCATCAAAAGAAGACATTGAAAAAAATAACTTAATGTGTAAAACATTTGATGATTTTTGTATTATGTCTACAAAGTTGGAATTATCTTATAATAATGCGCAAAATGAAGCAATATCATTAGATTCAACTTGTGAAAATTTAGAGTTTTTAATTGATAAGAATCAAAAAATCGAATATAAAAAAGAACTTACTAATATATTAAATAGTTTTAAGAAAACATTCCATCGCTATGTCGTTAATGAAAATGATAAAACCACGCAAATTATTAGTAATTTAGATGAATTGATTAAAAGCAAAAGTATTCGTAACCCAGATGAAGAAACTAAAAATACAATTAAAAATGTTTTAATCGATATTCGTGAAGTTTTAGATAAAGGTATTAAAAACCCTGCTCCAAATTTCTTTCGCTTAGGATATTATGTGTTTAAAAATCCTAATGCGTCTATTGAACATATTAGCATTAATGAATTAGATGAAATGACTTTAAAATATCTTAACGAAAATTTTATGATTAATTTTATTGATCAAGCAGCATTAGGTATTGAAAAAGCACATTTTGACGCTATTAACGCTAAAAAAGAAATTTTAAAAAGTAAGGATGAGTATATTGCTTATTTTTCAAATCCAAATTTAAAGAAAAGTGAAGCATTTAAAATAGCTAATAAATTAATACCACAAGTAAAAAAAGCTATCAATTACTTATCAATTCATAAAAGAAACATTGAATATTCATTTGAATCCACGTTAATTCATGAGTTAAATGTTTATTTTAATGGATTAAAACAAAATCCAATTAATGAAAGAAAATTTAATCGTCAAAAAAGTAAATTTGATGCTTTAGTGGCCAAAGGTAAAAAGCCAACTTGGCAAGTAACACCAGCTGTTATTGTTGATTTAAAACTTGCTCGTAGTAATATTTTAAAGACAGTTATAGATTTATTTAATAGCTATGAAAAACAAATTAATTCAACAAAAGCAAAAGATTTTAAAAAGGACGCGGTTGAATTAGTGGATTACTTTAAAGAACTTGCTAGTCGAGTTGTATATAAGGTAACTAAAAAATTAGCTAAAGCAAGAGCGTTAGAGTTATTAGAAGAAGTAGGTATTCCAGAACCAGCAATTAGATATAATCAATATCCATTTGAATTCTCTGGTGGTATGAGACAACGTATTGTAATTGCTATTGCTTTATCCGCTAATCCAGACATATTAATATGTGACGAACCTACTACAGCTCTAGATGTTACTATTCAATCACAAATTCTTGAATTGATTAACAAAATCAAAAAAGAAAGGAATTTGTCAGTAATTTTTATTACTCATGACCTTGGTGTTGTCGCTAATATGGCGGATCGTATTGCCGTAATGTATGCTGGTAAAATTGTTGAATATGGTACAGTTGATGATATATTCTATGATCCAAAACATCCATATACTTGGGCATTATTAACAAGTATGCCAGATTTAGATACTAAAGAAAAACTAGAAGCAATTCCTGGCACACCGCCAAACTTAATTTATCCACCTGTTGGTGATGCATTTGCTGAAAGAAATAAGTATGCGATGGAGATTGATTTTGAAGAACAACCGCCTCTATTTAAAGTAAGTGATACACATTATGCTGCGACTTGGTTATTACATCCAAATGCTCCAAAAGTTAAGCCACCAAAAATTATATTAGATCGTATTAAAAGAATGAAAAAACTAGGGAGAAAGTAATATGAGCGAAGAAAGGAAAGTGTTATTAAAAGTTGAACATCTTGAACAATATTTTAAAATGGGTAAAAACACCTTAAAAGCTGTTGATGATGTTAGCTTTGAAATATATAAAGGCGAAGTATTAGGTCTTGTAGGTGAAAGTGGATGTGGCAAAACTACAACAGGAAGATCAATTATTCGCTTATATGATATTACTGGTGGTTCTATTTATTTTGATGGAGAAAGAATAGCAGCAGGCATTCGCCCATATAAACAAGCTATTAATGATGCAAAACTAACTTATAAAGAAAAAGTTAAGAAGTTAACTGCTTCTTATAAAGAAAAATTAAAAAATGGTGAAGATCAAAAATTAAGTAAAGAAGAATTTGAAAAAACTAAGGCCTTAGCGTTAGAAGAAATGTTAAAGGTAGTAGAAGAAAATACTAAACAAATTAAATCGGCGCGTGATGATCATCAAAATTGTAATAAAAAATTCGCCGAGTTTGAAATGAATAAAGTACGTGAAAAATACGCTCCTGAAATAAAGCAATTAGATTTAGCAATAGAAAACGCAAATAATGAAGAAGAAAAATCAAAAGCAATAATCAATAAAAAAGAATTTATGAAAAAATATAATGCCGAACTTAAACTAGCAAGTAAAGATCGCATTATGAATAAAATGCAAATGATTTTCCAAGATCCAATTGCCTCCTTAGATCCTCGTATGACAGTTCATGATATTATCGCCGAAGGATTAGTAATCCGTGGTATTAAAGATAAAAAATATATTGATGAACAAGTTTATAAGGTGTTAAAATTGGTTGGATTAGTTCCTGAACATGCTTCTAGATATCCTCATGAGTTCTCCGGTGGACAAAGACAAAGAATTGGTATTGCTCGCGCAATTATATTGAATCCAGAATTAATTATTGCTGATGAACCAATTTCCGCACTCGATGTTTCTATTCAAGCACAAGTAATTAATCTTCTTAATGAACTTCGTGATAAAATGGGATTAACAATATTATTTATTGCCCATGACTTATCTGTGGTAAAATATTTCTCGGATCGTATTGCCGTTATGTATTTTGGTAAAATTGTTGAACTGGCTAGTTCAGATGAATTATTTGCTCATCCTTTACATCCTTATACGAAATCATTATTATCGGCAATTCCACTTCCTGATCCAAAATATGAAAAACTTAGAAAGAGAATTACTTATAATCCTCTAGCGGCTCATGATTATTCAAAAGAGAAACCTACTCTAAAAGAAATATTACCTGGACATTTTATTTCTTGTAACAATGAAGAATTTGTCCGTTATCAAAAAGAAATTAAAGAAAAGGATTTGATCAAAAATGAAAAGTAAAATTGCTAAATATCTTATAACATTTACTCTTGGTTTATTGCTAGCTTTCGTCATCGTGGCTTTAAAAGATATTTTCCATAGTACAAGTGTTAAAGATACATTCCATATACTTACTGATGCATTTTTTGTTCCTGGTGTTCTAATTGCCTGCTTTGGTGTATTAGTTATTGCCACGAACGGAGGCACATTTGATATGTTAGCGTATGGAGTTATGCAATTTTTTAATCTTTTTAGAAAAGATCCTACCAATAGAAAATATAAGACATTTTACGATTATAAAAAAGCTCAAGAAGATAAGAAAATTGAATTTTGGTATTTAATAATCGTTGGTGCTATATTAATTGGAATATCCTTAATATTCTTAGCAATTTATAACAATAATTAAATTAATAACCTAGATTAAATAGATAGCAATTATTTATAAAATCTAGGTTTTTATATTGCAAAAATGAAGTAAAAAGTTATACTTTAAGTATGCGCCCATAGCTCAGCTGGATAGAGCATCAGACTTCGAATCTGAGTGTCATGAGTTCAAATCTTATTGGGCGCGCCAAAATTGATGAAATATCCACCGAAATGTTAGCTAAATAGTGGGAAAACAAATCGGACTTGGGAGGAAAATAATCATGAATGATAATAGAGACTTCAAAAAAGAGTATGATGCATTTTTGAAGAAAGTTCCTTATCAAACAATAGTGGTTGACAATGTGAAAGTAAGATACCAATATGGTGGTAAGGATGGCGCACCGGTCATTCTCTTTTTTAACGGATTAGAAATGCAAGAAATGTGGATGCCATATGCTGAAAGGCTTGGAAAAGAATTTAGATTTCTCATTTATGAATATCCCTTCTATACCACCAAAGCAGATGAACAGATTGATTTTGCTAAAAAATTATTGAAGGCATTAGCTATTGAAAAAGTGATTTTGATTGGCGCCAGTGATGGTGGCGTATATGCCCAAATTTTTGCAAAAAGACATCCAGAATCTGTTTTAGCAATGATTCTAATGACTACTTTAACAGTGGATTCTGATTATGTTAGAGGCATCAAAAAGGAGCGCTTTTCAACACCATTGTTCCTTTTTTTGTTGAAACTTGTGCCTGCCAAAACGGAAATGAAGTTATTACTAAAAAAGAGCACGGGATTTTTGGAATGCGAATCTGAAGAAGATAAAGAATATGGTAGAGGCTTCTATGAAGTAGTGGCTTCTGACTTGAATTATAAGAAGCGATTTATTCATAGTTTTAAATGTGTATATATGCTAAAGGACTATCCATATTTCAAAGAAAGTGATTTTAAGTATCTAAGAGGAAAAATACAAGTTCTATTACCGGAAAAAGATATTTTCAAAAAAGAAGACCAAAATCGTCTTGCGGATTTATTTAAAAAACTAGATGCAGAAGTTCTTAATGCTCCAGGTGGACATGTGGGGTTTATAGTCCAGTCTGATTATTATATTGATTTAATAGAAAAATTCTTGAAGAAAAACGTGGTTTTATAGACTTTTAACTATTTCTTTGCCAAAATAGTTAAAAAGATGTTTCTTGAAATAATTATTGTATAATATATTTTTGAAAATATATAAAAAATAGAACGCCAATATTGATTAAATATCCTCATCAACAATTACAGCCAAATAAGGCAAAATGGAGATTAGGATTTTTTTGAAATTAAATTTAAAAGATATATAATGGCAGTATTTTCTATTATTCAGTTTTGGCATTCAATATTAAAAAAATAGTAGATAATACAACACACTAAAAAAATGCAATCGAAAAAAATCAAAGACTTTGAAAAAAATCGAATGATAATTGTTTTAATATACATGGAAAGAGAAAATATTTATTATTATTTCTTATTTGCCTAAAGCTACAGTACAAGCCTCTATTGGTTGTATTGCATTAAGTGAAGGATTAGTATGTGGAAATGTTGTTTTAACTGCGACGGTAATTTCAATATTGTTTACTGCATCATTAGGAGCAATATTGATGAATAATTTATATAAGAAATTATTAAAAAACGAATGATATTAATCTCATTTATGCTACACTATACATAAATATTGGAGGTGCTCAACAAAAATTATGAAAAAAATAACTATTGTATCAATTGCCTCTTTAATTTTTCTAAGTATATGTTCATTTGTCGGATGGGTATTCAGATTCGTATCATTTAATGATCCAGTAGCGTTCGTAGTTATTGGCATTGTTATTTGTTTAATAAGCGGAATTCTTTTATATATTTTAAGAAAGAAAGGTTTAATAGTTTATCTAATATTCTATTTAATTAATGCATTTGCCTTAGGCTTATTTATTCGCGGTTGGTATATTTTTCGTGGATTTGATAATTCAATATGGGTAATGTTATTAATAAGTCTAATTTCTTCATTATATTTATTAGTATTTTATTTGTTCTTGCTTATTCCGTTTTTTAATGAAAATTATACGGCTTTTGCAATTATATTTATGATTTTATCGATTATTGCTTATATTATCGTCATTGCCACTACAAAAACAACTTATATCTCTACATATGGCTGGTATATGATAATTGAAATTGCTTTTTTATTTGCTATAAGTGTAAAAAGTGAAAATAATCAAGAATTATTTAAATACGCAGTTATATCAACTTATAGTGTTTTAGTTGTTGGTATAATAATGTTACTTATTATGCTAAGTGGAGATGGATTGGATGTACCTTTAGATGGTTTTGGTGGCGGAGATTTATCTTCTCCAAGAAAAAAAACAACAAAATCAAAATAATTATTATAAATTTAGGAGGATTTTATTATGAAAAAGTTGTTATCATTATTTGTGTCTTGCTTATTAGTTGGATGTGCTTCTAGCACATATATAGTTAAAAATTGTATTAATGAAGAAAATAGTACATCATTCCGTTCTTCATATAGTAGTTTTATAGGTACTAGAAGTTATAAAATAAGTCTTATTGAAGATAAAGAAGTTAAAGTTAATATTACTACTTCAAAAGGAACTTTAAGCGTAAAAGTATATGATAGTTCTACATCATTTTATGAAGGAAATATTGATAGTGACTTTTCTTTTACATTAAATTTAAATAAAGGAAATTATAAAGCAAAATTATCTACTAAAGAACATTCTGGCAGTTATAGTTTTTCTTGGTAAATTATTTAGTTAATAATTTAATTCTTCATAGACTTTTAAATGTGCTAAAATACCACTAGGAGAGAACTATGCGAGGATTAAATTTTTCATTTGCTAATACTAGGTCCGCTATTGATATGATTATTAAAAGCATTAAGAAAGTATCAAAGATTGTTTTTTATATTAGTCAAAGTTTATTCGTTATTTGGTCTATATTTTTGGTGATTAAAAATGTAAATAGGCCTTTGTATCTTGTTATTTATTTGATTTTATGTATTTGTACAATTACTATTTTTATTATTTCTATTTTATTTAATAGTGAAACGAACTTACCTAGAAAATTAAAAGCAATAAGAAAAAAGAAATTTAAATATAGTAAATATGTAATTAAATCTATTATGTATTTGCTCAAATTAATAATTATAGGTGTATCAATTTATGAATTAATAACAACAAGTGAGAATTTATCACTTAAGTTTTCTACTATTTTTATGGCTATTATTTTATTACTTCAAGTAATATCTGATGTAGTATTGAGTTTAGTTAGTAAATATGTCGAAATGCTTTCGATTGGATTGCAATTAGATACAAAATATTTAAATACTCATTTTATATCTAATGCATTAGATGTTATTGCGGGTAAGAAATCAAAAGAAAACTATTTTACTGATGATGAAGAAAAAGTTGCTCAAGCCATTGAACAAAATAGAATAGAACTTAAAGAAAAACAAGATAAAGAAAGAGCAAAAAGCACCAAAAAGAATTGGGCATTAATATTTAAAAGAAAACCAAAAGTAGAAGTAATTAAATTAACAAATAAAGAAAAGAAAGAAGTGTTAATACAATATGAAAATAGTAAAAAAAATGCAATGATATTAATTGAATCTAAAGATCAAGTTGATAAATTATTAAAGAAATCACAAAAAGTAGCAAATGCATTACCGAAACAAAAGGAATTTAAAGATATTCCATTATTTTTAAAAATTGTTAAATCATATGTTCTTGGAGATTATAAAGAAATACCAGCAAACACAATTTCATCTATTGTTGGGGCTTTGATGTATTTAGTGACTCCATTTGATGATGTACCAATTTCTATACCTTTAGATATAGTAACTAAAGATTCTTTTATATTTAAAAAATGTAATAAAACTATAAAAAATGATTTTAATAAATATATTGAAAACCAAGATATCAAGTTATTAGAGACAGTAAAATAATATATGTTTCTACAAAAAAAGATAAACTCGAATTATATTTTGCACACAAAAAACATATCATAATTGTGTATTATTCTTGACAATTTTTTACGTCTACTATATAATCAAATTACCTGATGGGTAATTAGAATGAAGGTGGGCATTTGGAAATTTTGTATAAAAACAACGCTACAAAAGAGGTTTGTGAAGATTTAAAAAAAGCTACTAAATATTTTGGTGGCAATAAAATTTTAGCAGTTTCTTTGTTATCAAGAGTAAATGCATTATCAAAAGCTGAGGTTCTAAATGATATTATAGTTCAAACACAAATGAGATTTCATAAACTATTTAATTTGGGTAAAAAAAAGAATTATGAAGGCTATTTTGCAATAGATGTTAAAACAAAGCGAGATAAGTGGCGAATTATATTACAACCATTAGACGATAATAAAATGCCGTTTGTTCCCTGTAAAATTGATGAAATATCAAAAAATGTAAAAATAGTTGAAATTAAAGAGGTGAGTAATCATTATGAGTAATTATGTTGAATATGGTAATAAAATTGCTTTTCATCCAGGATACTATATAAAAGAATATATAGAATCAATGGGATTAACTCAAGAAGATTTTGCTAATCGATTAGGAACAACACCTAAAAATGTTAGTTATATAGTTAGAGGGGAACAAAGCATTTCTGTTGATATTGCTATCAAATTATCACGATTGATAGGTACTACAGTTAAATACTGGCTAAATTTACAAATAGAATATGACTCTCTAATTGCTGAGTTCAAATCCATGAGTGAAACTAAAGCCGAAAAAGAAGTTTTTAAAAATCTAAATTATTCATATTTTAGAGATAATTTTAATTTGCCTAATATTCCTAACAAAATTGATGAGCAAATCAAAATTGTACGAGAATTCTTAAATGTTTCTTCGTTGACAGTATTTAAAAATAAGGACATGTATGTACACTTTAGAAGTGCTAACTTAAAAGAATCGGAAATAAGCATGATTAAAGCTAATATTATGGTTCAGATTGCTGCCAACAGATCGCTTAAAGACAATACAATACCAAAGTTTGATAAAAAAGAATTTTTTAAATCGATTAATTATGCATTAACTTTAACTAAAGAGCATGATGAGTTTTTTCAATTAATTAAAAAGTCTTTTTACAATTCTGGAGTAGATTTGATTTTGTTACCAAATATTGTTGGATCAAAAATTAATGGTGCAACAAAAAAAATAGGAAACCATATTATGCTAATGATTAATAATAGAAATAATAATTCGGATTCTTTTTGGTTTACATTGTTTCATGAAATTGGTCATATAGTTAATGGAGATTTTGGAGTATCATTTGAAGATGAAACCGGAACTGAAGAGAAAAAGGCCAATGACTTTGCAGAAAAAAATCTTATACCAACTAAAGAATATGAAACATTTATTAGTGAAGGTATATTTACAAAGAAAAGTATTTTGAATTTTTCTAATAAAATAGATAGAGATCCAGGCATTATTTTAGGAAGATTACAAAATGATAAAATAATAAGATACGATAATTTTGCCCTTAATTCTTTAAGAACAAAATACTCATTTTTTGAATGAAAATTTAAAACTTATGTATTTTAGCTAATCCGCCTTTAGCGGTTTCTTTGTAATCTGTTGATAAGGCAATACCAGTTTCTTTCATAACCGCAATTACCTCATCAAGAGATATAGCATTATGTCGATGTGGCACTAAATGTTTGGCAAAGACATAAGAATTAAATGCTTTAATTGCAGATATGGAATTTCTTTCAATACAAGGAATAGCAACATATCCGCCAACTGGGTCACAAGTTAAACCTAATTGGTGTTCTAAGGCCATTTCTGAGGCATATTCGATATAATCAAATCCTAATCCATTCGCGGCACAAAGTGCTCCAGCGGCCATACAAGTTGCAGAACCAATCTCGGCTTGGCATCCCCCAACAGCACCAGAAATAGTGGCGTTCTTTTTAATAACACAGCCAATTAATCCAGCAATAATTAATCCATCGATTAATTGTTTCTCATTATAATTCATTTGTTTCTTTAAATAATATAAAACAGCAGGAAGTACACCAGCAGAGCCACATGTCGGAGCGGTAACTACCAAACTTCCTCCAGAATTAGATTCACTTACAGCATAAGCATAAGTAGAAATAAATAAATCACGTTTATCATCATTATTACTACAACTAATTGCTTCTTTATATAAAGTAGGAGCAATTCTTTTTATATGGAGTTTTCCAGCAATATATCCTTCGGTTATGAGTCCTTGTTCGATTTCTTTTTCCATATGATTAAGAATATGTTTTAAATAATCTTCAATATCTTCGTCATCAAATTTCTTAACAAATTCCAAATAAGATAATTTGTTTTGTTCAATGTATTCTCTAATTTCTTTAAAAGAAGAAAAAGGATAAACCATTTTATCAGTTTCGGCTTTTTCGCCTTTCTTTTCGATTTGTCCTCCACCAATTGAATAATATGTTGCAGATTTAACTAATTTATCATTTAAATAAGCATCGATTTGCATAGTATTAGGAAAAGTAGGAGTATTTTTTAAATCGAACTTTACTTCGACGTCTTTTAAAGTATCAATAATAATCTTATCAGTTAAGTGACCTTTTCCTGTTAAAGCAAGTGAGCCAAAAAGAGTAACTACATAGTGGTAGTTATTAGGTTCTAAACTATTTAGAAAATCTAAGCAAATTCGATATGGGCCAATAGTGTGGCTTGATGATGGTCCAGGACCAATACGATATAAATCTTTAAGTGAACAAAGCATAATATTAATGTATTCGTAGATATACGAACTCCTCATTAATAATTATAAGTTATTATTTCAATATTTAAAATTATTTTTTGTGTTTTATTTATCATAAATTTGCTAGACTAAATATGTAGATAAATAAGGAGAAAAATTATGTGTACTGCAGCAACTTATAAAACATCAGATTTCTATTTTGGAAGAACCTTAGATTATGAATTTTCGTATGGTGAGACTATTACAATTATGCCAAGAAATTATGAATTAAAATTAAGATTTTTAGATGCTATAAAAACACACTATGCAATTATAGGAATGGCACACGTAACTGAGAATTATCCTTTATTTTATGAAGCAATGAACGAAAAGGGTCTTTGTGTGGCAGGATTAAATTTTGTGGGAAATGCTCAATATTTTGAACCAAAAAAAGATAAAATTAATGTAGCACAATTTGAGTTTATTCCTTATATCCTTATTAGTTGTAAAAACGTTGATGAAGTTATTAAATTAATGAAAAACATTAATATAACTAATACTCCATATAGTGATAAATATCCTATTGGTCAACTCCATTGGATAATTGCCGACTCTAATAAAACAATTACCATAGAATCCACTGATGAGGGAATTAAAATTTATGATAATCCTGTAGGTGTTTTAACTAATAATCCACCATTTGATAAGCAAATGGAAAATTTAAATAATTATAAACATTTATCAACTAAAAATCCTACAAACAGTTTAAATGCTGACAAACGTTTTTATAGTAGAGGATTAGGCGCAGTAGGATTACCAGGTGATATTTCTAGTCAATCACGCTTTGTACGTGTAGTTTTTACAAAAATGAATTCTTTATCAAAAAGTGATGAACTATCTAGTGTAAGTCAATTTTTTCATATATTAGGTAGCGTTGATCAAGTAAGAGGATGTTGTGAACTAGAAGATAAAAAATATGAAATTACAATTTATACTTCATGCTTAAATGCAACAAAAGGAATTTATTATTACACCACTTATGATAATCATCAAATTAATAAAGTAGATATGCATAAAGTGGATTTAGATAGTAAGAATTTATTTGAATATAAATTACGCACAAGTGAAAATATTTATGAACAAAATTAATATATTTTTAGTTGAAAAGCTTTTATAAAAATTAAAGTTAGAAATAACCAACTCATTATTACTCTTTTATGCTATAATACTTATCGAAATGGAGCAAAAGTCTATGAAATACAAAATTGAAAAAGATACTGTTCAAGAAACATTATTAATTCCTTTATATGGCAAAAAGAAATGTTCGGAAATATTTCCTAATTTATATTATGATGAGTCCGCTTGTAAAATTATTGAAGATGTGGATTATGATTTCTCTATTTTAGAGAAAAAAGCCAAAAATACAATGTACCGTTTTGGATTTTTAGAAGCAGCTATGCGACAAAATGATCTAGCAATTGAAGTTAAAGATTATTTGGAATCTCATCCTAAAGCCGCAGTAGTAAACTTAGGATGCGGATTAGATAATTTAGGCCGATATGTTTATAATGGTTCATGTAAAATATATAATATTGATTTTCCTAATGTTATAAATGTTCGTAATCAATTATTACCAACTCAAGAAAATGAAAAAAATATTGCTTGTAATTTAAATGACACTAGTTGGTTTGATGAAATTGATGATAGCAATGGCGTGGTATTTTTTGCTGCAGGTGTATTCTATTATTTTTTAAAAGAAGAAGTGCAAACTTTAATAACTAAAATGGCTAATAGATTTAAAGGTGGAAAAATTGTGTTTGATGCCGCAAATAAAAAAGCAGTAAAATTAATGCTTAAAACGTGGTTAAAAACCGCACAAATTAAAAATGTGGGAGCCTATTTTGCTGTTTCTAATGCTTCAAAAGATTTATCTAATTGGAGCAAAAATATTAAAGTATCATCTAATGGCTATATGTTAGGATATAATAATTTAAAAGATCCTTCGGTATCTTCTTTTTATCGCTTTTTAGCTAAAGTTGGCGATAAAATGATGAAAATGCAAATTGTACGTATTGATTTTGA
>CALBGF010000121.1 GCA_937893635.1 uncultured Mollicutes bacterium
CGTTAATTCATAACAAATATTATAATTACAAAATAATTATAATATATACACTTTTCTTTGTAAATAAAGTTAACTAGTCGAGAATATTTTTGACTTTTTTATCGCATTCATTTTAGTTCTTCATATTATAAACTAGGGTGATTAAATGAATCCAATACTTTTAGCATTTTTAGCAACTTTATTTACATATATTATTACTATTTTAGGTGCTTCAATAGTATTTTTATTTAAAAACTTTAATCAAAAAATTCTTGATATTATGATGGGATTTGCCGCTGGGGTCATGATTGCAGCTTCATTTTGGTCACTTTTAGCTCCCGCTATATCGCTATTAGAACAATTAAATCGACCAAAATATTTAGAAACATCTATAGGCTTTATTTTTGGCGGTTCGTTTATTCTTTTATCTGACATATTCTTATCCAAAAAAATTAAAGTTGAAGAAAATAAAAAAAAGACACTTCTAATTACTAGTGCTGTTACACTTCATAACATTCCTGAAGGTATGGCAATTGGAGTGGCTTTTGGTAGTTTATCATTAAATATACCAGAAGTTTCTTTAATTGGTGCCTCTCTACTAGCTTTAGGAATAGGTTTACAAAACTTTCCTGAAGGATTATGTGTAAGTTTGCCATTAAGAAAAAACGGTATGTCAAGAAAGAAAGCATTTTTTTATGGACAAATGTCAGGTATAGTTGAGCCCATATTTGGTGTTATCGCTGCTATTGGTGCAATGTTTATTCAAAATATTATGCCGTTTTTGCTATCGTTTTCTGCTGGTGCGATGATTGCGGTTGTTACAAGTGAATTAATACCAGATTCATTTAAAGATAATAAATTATTAGCATCAATAGGTTTACTACTTGGCTTTAGTGTAATGATGATTTTAGACGTGGCATTAGGATAAAAAAATGGTTGTTACCAATTAAAGTAACAACCGATTTTTTTATTTTTTATGAGCTTCGCGCTCTTTAAGATATTCTTTGAAATTACGCATGCATTGACCACTTGATGAACAACAACTACAATCACTAGTACAAGATGGCTTTCCAGTCTTCTTGTTTCTATGGTTTAGAATAAACGGCAATATAACTAACGCAATTGCGGCAATCGCAATAAGCGGTTCAAACCATTCCATAATCTCAACATCCTTTCTAAGCAGCTACAGCAGCTTTTTTGTTTCTATTAACAATATAGTAACCTAAGCCAACACAGATACCAACAAGAACTAATACGACGATTAATCCTAACCACCAATATAATTCAAATGAGTGTCCAACCCAGTAAACTATGAATGAGATTACATAACTTGCAAGTAACCACCAAGCTAATGTTACTCTAAAGCCTTTTTTACTACTTTCAGATTTAGCAGTAGCAACAGCAGCAAAGCAAGGTAATGTAAATAAGTTATAAGCAGCGAATGCATAAATTGCAGCATTTGATAAGTTAATTGTTCCTTCTTCTAATCCTAAGTTAGCCATTGTAGCAACAACGTCTTCTTTAGCAATTAAACCAGTAATAGAAGCAACTGAATATTTCCAACCATCAGCGCCTTGAGCCCATCCTAATGGATAGAATACATATTGTAATACTTTACCGATATCAGCAAGCATTGAGTCTTCAATTTCAACCATTCCATTCCAGAATGCCCAACCGAAGTTAGATAAGAACCAAATAAGAATAATTGAAGCAGTAATAATTGTTGAAGCTTTGTATAAGAAGTGTTTGAACTTATCCCATAAGTGAGCTAACAAGTTTTTAACTTGTGGACGGTGATAAGCAGGAAGTTCCATAATGAATGGAGGTACTTCATAGTGCTTTGAGAATGCTTTAATAACTAAAGCAGAAACAATAGCAATAGCAATACCTAAAATATAAATACTAAATACAAATACATCGCCAAGGAAGCTACCAGCTACACAAGTAGCAAGTAATGCCCAAATAGGAGCTTTAGCACCACATGAGAAGAAAGGAGTAAGTCTAATTGTTAAGTCTCTTTCTCTTTCATCTTCAAGAGTTTTTGTTCCCATCATAGCAGGAACTGAACAACCAAATCCCATTAATAGAGGGATAAATGATTTACCTGATAAACCAAATTTTCTAAATGCACGGTCCATAATGAATGCTACACGAGCCATATAACCGCTATCTTCAAGAATCGAAATAAATAAGAATAATAGTAATACTTGTGGAATGAAACTAAAGATTGAATCAATACCAGTTAAGATACCATCACATACAAGTCCTGTGTACCAAGTACCTTCTGGCATAAAGCTAGCAAATAAATCAATAATTGATCCAGTTAACCAACCCATCCAACTTTGTAAGAATACACCTAGTGAAGGAATACCAGCTAAGCCAGTAAATACTTCATGAGCATCTTCAGCTTCAGCTACTAAATCGTTGTAACCCATACCAGTAAAGAAATTAATCCATCCCTTACTTTGAATTTCTAATCCAAATATAGCATTTAATCCTAACAAATCTTCAGAGAATACGAAGTGGAATACCACGAACATAATTACTAAGAAGATTGGAATACCTGCCCATTTATTTGTTAAGACTTTATCGATTTTGTCAGATTTTGTTAATCCGCCATCTTCTTTTTTAGTTTTAACAACGACATTTGAGAAATACTTGTTAATATAAGCATATCTCTTATCAGCAATAATGGCTTCAAAATCATTACCAAATACATCATCTTTAAATGTCTTTTTGAAATCATTAACCATTGGAACTAAATTTTCATGATTCTTGACTTCAATTTCATCTAATTCAACTAATTTAACTGCATGGAATAAAGGATTTTCTACACCCATACCAGTAAATGCGATTGTAACATCTTGAATTAAATGAGTTAAATCACTATTTTCAATAACAGTTGTTCCTTTACGAGGACTATTTGATGTTTCAAGAGCGACTTTCATTAAGTCATCAATCTTGTCGCCTTTCAAAGCAGAAATTTCTACGACTGGAACGCCTAATTTTCTTTCAAGTTCTTTAACATTAATATTTTGGCCTTTTTTCTTAACTTCATCCATCATATTTAATGCAATAACCATTGGAACATCTATTTCAAGTAATTGAGTTGTTAAGTATAAGTTTCTTTCTAGGTTAGTAGCATCAACAACGTTAATGATACAATCTGGTTTTTCATCTAATACATAATTTCTTGAAACAACTTCTTCTGGAGTATATGGTGATAAAGAATAAATACCCGGTAAGTCGACAATATTAATTACTTCTTTTAATTTTTTGTACTTACCTTCTCTTTTATCAACTGTAACACCTGGCCAGTTACCAACGTGTGCAGTTGCACCTGTTAAAGAGTTAAATAATGTTGTTTTACCACAGTTTGGGTTACCTGCAAGAGCAAATCTCTTCATAATT
>CALBGF010000122.1 GCA_937893635.1 uncultured Mollicutes bacterium
AAGAAAGCGTTTTCAACGATAACAAAAACAACTTAATTTTTGAAACAAAAAAAGTCGGTGTAAGTCTCCTTTTGAGAGTCCTGTTCGTTTCATGGAAAACGTTAGCATCAACTGCAATAATGCTATCACATTAATAACATTTGTCAAGTAAAATACGTTTTCCATACAAAAACATATTAATACAACTGCTATTTTATGCGTAATAACAAAAATTAATGCAACATCTCGTTACCTATATGCATTAGATAGTTATGCTGAAGAAAATGCAGCAAATTTAATTAACCTGCTGCATTTTAGAAATTATCCTAATGTTACTTCGTAAATAAATGATGAACCACGATTCCAAGAGAATAATGTGACATAAAGTTTTCCATTCTTTTCAAAAATATTTTGAACATTGAAACTCTTTTCGCCATCGCCGCAATCAACAAACACATTTGTTAAATTAATTGTACCAATTTTCTTAGCATTCCAATCTAATATATCAATGAAACATCCATCATAATTATCTTTAGCATAAACTGCATAAATATAATCATCATTATTATATATTGTTTGTAAATTGTAACCTGATTTTGTTAGATTGACATTTGCCTTACCAATTAGTTTATAAGCATAGTTATAAAGGTATGATGCGCCATTTTCATAAGTGACTAAATACTTTTCAGTTTCCTTATTCGCGGCCACTGTCTTAATTTTAGTCTCTCCTACTTCACTAGGAACTTCAAATAATGTAACATCTTCTTTTTGGATTTGTAAGTTATCTAAATTTATTTCTACAAACTTACCATTTCCTTTAATAACATACATCATATTATTTGAAACAAAACTACTTCCGTTTTCAAAGTTCCAACTCTCACTTTCTCCAACGATAAACATTGATGAAGAATTAATAACTTTTTTTGAGTCAACATCATATTCAACAACTTTGGCATAACGATTATTGCCATCATTAAATACACCATAATACTTGTCGTTATAAGTAACAAATGATTGAACAGTATTAAAGTTATATTTCTTACCATCCGCTTCGTCAGAAACCGATAACCATGCACGATTTTCTTTGGTTGAATAAGTAAATTCAATACCTTCACTTAAACAATCTTCATAATATTCTCCTAATGTATAATTAATTGAACTTGATGGAGAATAATTATATTCTACGCGATACAAGAATGTTCCATTACGGTTCCAAGAATAAACTATGGCATATATGCACCCATTTTTCTCTACAATGCCTTGAACATTGAAATTCTTTTCGCTTGTTTCAATATCAGCGAATATTTTTTCAATTTTGTTATTAAGAATATTACCTTCATAATCCATTACGACAACTTCTGTACCATCATAGTTATCTTTATTGAATGAAGCGATAATGTAATTATCTTCAACTTTGAACGATTGAATTTTTCCATTTATTAACTTTGAGTTCATTTTTAGTGGATTTTTATCTAATAACTTAAAGTCTTGATCATAGAAATAAATTGAGCCATCACGGAAACGAACAACATACATATTTTGTTCTTCATTATATCCAAACATGGAAATCAATGAAGTAATATTTGTTGGAGTGACAAATAAATCTGCTTTGGCATTTTCTACTTCTAAACTATTTTTATTAATAACAACAAATTTCCCATCATTTCTTGATACATATAATTTGTCTTTAACACAATTGATTAAGGAAGTATCATCTTCAGGATTCCAAGAGGAACTTGTATTTTCATTGACCACAAAACTTGGTGAATTTGTAATAATAGTATTACTAGTTAAGTCTATTTTAGCAATGGTTGCAAATGCATTATTCGCACTATTTAGGGTCATATATAAATATTTGCCATCACTACATAAATCTTGTCCACCATTATGAGCGAGTTTTTTACCTAATACTTCATTATCAATAGTTCTACTTACATAACTCATTACATTTGTAGAGTTTAATGAAGTAGACATATTATTTTCTTTACAAATTTCTAAATAACTATGTAAATCCAAATTAGTTTGTAAAGAAGTGAATACGCAGTTAATACTAGCAATATTTAATGAACTAATAATTTCATTATTGTAATCTTTATATTCTTTAGTATTTTTCTTTACCACTAATTTTATGTCATTACTACCTTCATTTATTAAGATATTTTTTAAAACAATATCATAATAAACATTACCAATATTAGCGTCATCACTAGTTAAGTTGCCTTTAATTATTGAAGTACCATCGATACTTTTTAATTTGCCGTTAACATACAAATCTAGCATTGTGTTAAGAGCTAAATTATTACTAATAAACTTACTATTTTCTTTTGTAATATAAGGATTATTCACTCTTATTGCTAAATCAGATCTAAACGAAGACAAAGAATTAATAGATACACTAATAGATGCTTCTTGATTATTTGCAATTGCGGATTCAAAATTACCCACTACTTCAATTTCTTCACCTTTTACAATTTGATTATTTTGATATAAATATTCTTGTTCTTTAAAAGTTGTTCCACCAATAACATTCATGGTAGTTGAATCAACTTTACTAATAACTTTAACAGGAATATCCGTATAAACTGAATTGTCTTCTTTTGATGTTACTTTAATTACCGTATTAACACCAAATTCCGCGACCTTATCACTATTTGCAATAATGTAATCAGAAGGTAACAAATCTCTTTCATTTCCGCTATCGTATTTAGCACGAATTGAAAAATTAGTTGTTTCACTTAATTTTTGATTAGCATAAACTATTGGTTCGCCACGTGCAACGAAACTAATAATATTACCATTACTAAATTCGCCTTTTTTCATAACTGTAATAGGTATTAAACATTCAAGATTAACACCATTTTTTGTGCATTTAATAACTGCATTAGTCATTGATGTTGTTAAAGTTTTTGTTTCTACAACATAATCATTACTAGTTAACAATTCTTTACTACCATCATTATAAACTCCTTCAAGAACCATACCTTCATCAGAGAATGTGCTTCCTTCTTCATAACATACTAAGTAAGGATTGTTAACGATATTAATTTTTTCTAAAAGAACATCTAATAAATTAATAGTAATACTATTTTCTTTATCTTCAAATGTTACTTTAACTACGCCCCCAACATTAACGAAATTATCATCATATTCTATTTCATATTGATCTTCAGTTAATGTTTCTTCATAACTTCGATCTTTTCCAACTTTATAATTAGCGTTAACAACAAAATCTGATTTAGTTGGAATTGCTTTGCCATTTTTATAGAAGTTTTTTCCTTCTTTTAATTGGACATCAATAGATTGTAATACTGGTTCATTATTAACTCTATTCGCGCTTATTTCATCACGATATTTCTTATATTTAAGATAAGAGCCTAAGGTTATTCCACCAGAAGTTAAAACCACTGCACAAATAAAGGAAATAATGCTTATTTTTTCAATTAATTTTCTTTTCATCATTATTGCACCTCAATTTTTCCTTCATCAAAATATTCTTTTTTTCTTAATAAAGCATAAGCCCATAAGACACAGCCTGCACCAATAAATATGTCTAAATCGATAAGTACTATTTTCCACCATTCCCAAGCTTGGATGGAAGATCGACTTTGAATCTTATCTTCATCACTAGCATTTAAGTTATAATTTTTATTAATGCTTTGTACATGTAACCAAGCATAAGTAACATGATGTACTGTTTCTCTTAATTGATATTGCAAACGATTAGAAGAATTTTTAGAATAATCTAATTTATAACCACATTTATTATGATTAAGCGTTACTGCCATACCAATATCACCCGTTGCGCGTAAAGCTTGATCTAAGTTCATATATCCTTCATTACCACCAGCATAGTCGGTTATAATCATACCTTTAAAGCCCCATTCTTTTCTTAAAACGCCATTAAGTAGTGCTTCACTTCCACCAGCATAACATGCACCAACTCTGTTATAAGATGACATAATAGCCACACAATCGGCTTCTTGAACTGCTCTTTGGAATGGTTTTAAATAAATTTCTCTTAAAGCTTGTTCCGTACACCATGTATAAACACCAACACGATTTGATTCTTGTTCATTAAGTGCAAAGTGTTTAATGTATCCATATCGGCCAGCATTTTGTAATCCTTTTACTGCTTGAACCATACATTCACTTGTTAAGAATGTATCTTCGGAAAAATATTCAAAATTACGTCCACCATTTTGTCCACGATGAATATTACAGCCAAATCCATAAGTACCGTTAACACCTAATGATTCCATATTTTTACCATAAACAAGTCCAAAACGATAAACTATTTTTTTATTAAATGTAGCTGCGATGACTGGTTCAATTGGGAATCCTACTCCACGTGGAGCGCCAGTAAATCCTTTAATTTGCGCTGGACCATCATAATCTGCTAGACGAGGTTTACCAATTGAAGAAACTCCTTCATTACCTGAATAGCCTTTATTAATTAAATTTAAAGCCTCATCAATAGAAACTTGATCTAATACTTCTTGCCATTCATTAGCGTTATAATCTTCTCCAAGTAAATATCCTAATTCTGTAACATTACCTTTATCATATACTTTCTTATTAGCGTTTTTTGACCATGTTACTTGTTCATTATGAGTTGATTCGCCAAACACATCGCTAGTTGCTTCGTCCCAAGAATGAGCATAATCTTCTAAATATGTTTTTAGTGTTTTTTGTTTTTCATTTAATTCACGGCTAACTGGTTTAGTTGATGACTTCGGGAAATTAGCGCGACTAATATAATTAACACTTGGATTAGTTATATCATCATTACCATCAATTGATACACCATCAACTGCATCTTCTCCTGTAAACAAATTACGAACTTTATTACCAGTATAATAATCATTTTCAACTTTAATATCTTCTTTTACTTCAAAATCAATAATACCATCAACATCTTTGGTTTTATTCATAGTAACTTTTTTGATATTATGCGCATCAGACATTAATTTAAGTTGATAATTACCTTTTTCTAATTCATAACCTTTAAAGCCATTCTTATTAACGTCATAGCAATCATAACTTAAGAAATCACTCACTTTAATTTCAATAGTTAAAGTTTCTGATTCATCTTTTGCTAATATGTTTGTTTTTTCATAACCCACTAAATTAACATAACTTTTTTCAATACCGCCTTTAGTGTATGGTGCTGTTAAATATACTTCAACGACATCCTTACCAGATGTAGTACCAATATTAGTTACTTTAACATCTATTTTGATGATACTAGTATCTATGATAACATTAGCCTTTGATTCTTCTTCATTATTAATAACACTAACTTTTTCTACTTCCCAATCAAAATTAGTATAAGATAAGCCATATCCAAATGGATATTGAACCACACCTTCATATCCTTGACCAAATTCATTATTGATATCATCAAAAACATGTTCGACATCTGCGGTTTCATACCATTTATAGCCTATATATATTCCTTCTGAATAATCATAAAATTTTCCATTATCATTAGAATATTTTTGTAAGCCATTAAATGTTGATAAATTATATGAAATTGCACTAGTAGGATCATAGGCATAAGTATCCACAAGTCGACCTGATGGACTTAATTCTCCATATAATAAAGAAGGTATTCCATCCGCACCACGTGTACCAGTTGATCCCACAATAAGGCA
>CALBGF010000123.1 GCA_937893635.1 uncultured Mollicutes bacterium
CATACATCGAGCTAAGCCATACTTAATTGATTTAGATTATTCCGTTATTGATTATGAAGATGGGCTTGAATATTTTAGTCAATTCAACGACAATGAAAGACTAAAATTTATCAAAGCTAATATTGATAAATTAGAAAAAAATGCTAAGCATTATATTGAACAATTATTTGAATTAGTCGATAAAAGATATTTTTTTTCTTATGATTGTAACTTATACGACTGCTTGTGTGAGTTTCACGATGCTTCTTATTATGCTTTGCTATTTTTAAATATATCTAATAATAAAACATTTATAAAAGCACATATTAATGACGCTATTGAAAGAACCAAGCACATCGATCTTTCAAAATTTGACGAATATTTTAAATTTAATGTCATCAATCGTGACGAAGAAATTTATGATGATGAGTATTTTCTTGAAGTTTCCGAACCTAGTTTTGATTTTTTAAATTGTATTTATATTAATGATGAAGATAAGTTTAGCTATTATTATTGGAAGGAAATTGACTATGGAGATTTAGATGAAAAAAATCCAATAATAAAAAAATATTTTGCAATGTTAACTAAAATCTGCGAATCCGCCACATCAGAAAAGTTAAATAAAATGATTGAGGATACTTTTGCTAAATGTAATAATGCTAAAAAGAAAATTATCCAAGATGAAATGCGTACATTTTTATTGGATAAAAGTAAAAATAAAACTAGTCAAATTGCTTTAAAAATATTAAACGAAGAAAAAAATAGAGTACGAATTGAATTAAATGATTACGCTAATATAAATATTTATATTGGTAAGCAAAAGTTATACAAAGTCCACTATGTTATGGATTTTATAAATGCAGTTAAAAATGAAGAAACTCTTGATGTTTATAAAAACTATAAATTTAATTGTTCATTAAAAGAATTTGATGAATTCAGTAAAGAATTAATAAATATTTTATTAACTTCTTTTCTAATACGTGGCCTTGATAATGATTACGGATTTCGTTACTCTAATATATATTTAAATGAAGAAGGGTTAACAAGATTAATTCGCTTATATAATGGTATTTATTATGAAAAAATCTTTTATTCATTAAATAAAGAAGAAAAAGAAATCAAATTTAACATTGATGAAAATAAGATAATAACATTATCACCTGTTGTTGAAAAAGAAAATTTAATTTTTGCTAAAGATGGTGTTTATTATATAGATAAAACAAATAAAACACTTTCTTTAATAAAAGGCGGAGAACAAGTTAACTCAATATTAGATTTCTTTTTATCTTTTAATGAATATGATATTGAAAATAACGAAGAATTCTTCCTTAAGTATATTTATAAAGGAAATGAAGAACTTATTTCTATTCCTGAATCAATTAATAAATTAAGTGAAAATTATCAAAATATTGAAATTTATATTGATATGGAAGAAAACGTATTAACTAAAAAGATAATCGTAAAAGAAAATTGTTTACCTATTGAAGAAAGCAAATATAGTAATACCACAGTTGAAAATCTTAATTTTATAGATAATTTATTTAAGAGTTTCAAATTTGTTGACAATAAAATCGAAAAAGATGAGGATATTTATAATTTTCTAATCGCTGATATATCACCACTTCAAAGCATTTGTACAATTTATTTATCCGAGCATATTAAAACTAAAAATATTATTAGTTTTCCAAAACAAAATTTAAGAATTGATTATGGATCTAGCATGATTGAAGCATTTTGGGCAGAATCTTCTTTTAGTAATGAAGAACTAGAAAAAATATATAATGCTCTTAGGAAGAAAAAGAAATTTGTTCAATTAAAAAACAATCAAATCATTAATATTCAAAACGAAAATGCACAAGAATTTTATAATTTATCGGAAGGATTAAGACTAGATAAAACTAAATTAACTAATGAACAAAAAACTAATTTTTATAATGCATTCAAAGCAATTAACGCCATTGAAGATAATAAAGTTAAAGATTATTTTATGAAAGTTATTGATGAAGTTAAAGATTTTAAAAATAACAAGTTGGATTTATCGAATATTAATGCTAAATTACGTGATTATCAAATTGATGGGGTTAACTGGATGGCATCATTAACCAAACATAATTTAAGCGGTATTCTTGCTGATGATATGGGGTTAGGCAAAACATTACAAACGATTGCCCTATTAAATATTGATAAAACCAATGCACCTTCATTAATTGTTTGTCCAAAAAGTTTAGTATTTAACTGGTATAATGAATTTCTTAAATTTGATCCAAATACCAAGGCAATTAAAATTTTTGGCAGTCAAGAAGAAAGAAAACAAATTATAAATAATATTAAACCAAATGAGCATATAATTTATATTACTTCTTACGACTCATTAAGAAATGATTTAGAAAAATATAATTATACCTTCCAATATTTAATACTCGATGAAGCCCAAGCTATTAAAACATTTACTTCTAAAAAATCACGTTCTGTAAAGCAAATAAAATCTAATCATCGCTTTGCTTTAACTGGTACTCCTATTGAAAATAGTGCACTCGAACTATGGTCAATATTTGATTTCTTAATGCCTGGATACTTAGATGATATTGATGTGTTTAAAAAGCGTTTTGAAACCGAAGAAGAATATAAAAATATGATAGCAAAACGTGTCTCTTTATTTATTTTAAGAAGAACAAAAAAAGATGTTCTTAATGATTTACCAGAAAAAATCGAACGTGTTATTGAAGCAGAAATGACGACTGAACAAAGAAAAGCATATGATGCTTATTGCCAAGTAGCCAAAAAAGCATTAGGTCAATCTAGTAGTATTTTTGAAATACTTCCATACCTTATGCGTTTAAGACAAATTTGCGTTGAACCATCAATGTTCATAGAAAATTATTCTGGAAAAAGTGGAAAAATGGACTTAATTTATGATTATATAAACGCATTAATCAAGGAAGGTCATAAAATTTTAATCTTCTCACAATTTGTCAAAGCACTTAATATAGTGGAAAACCATTTAAATAAAGAAAAAATCAAATATTACTTATTAACTGGCGAAACTAAAGCGGAAGAAAGAGTCATACTATGTGACAAATTTAATAATGATAAAACACCATTATTCTTAATTTCACTTAAAGCCGGAGGAAATGGATTAAACTTAACTGGTGCAGATACAGTCATTCATATTGATCCGTGGTGGAACGCCGCTGTTCAAGACCAAGCTACAGATCGTGCACATCGTATTGGTCAAAAAAACAATGTTACAGTTTTAAAATTTATATGTGAAAATTCAATTGAAGAAAAAGTCATTGAATTGCAAAACATGAAAAAGGATTTAATAGATTCACTTATATCATCCAATGAAAAATCAATTTTGCAATTAACACATGATGATATTAAATTCTTACTTAATTAAAAGTTTTTGAAAATATCGCTCAGCAAATATTAAAAAAACAGCTCACTTATTTTCCAAAATATTGCTCAGTTAAATTGACAAATATTGCTCAATTAAGTAAAATGTTAATGAAGCGGAGGCTATTAAAATGGATAAAATTGTAAATAAATCTGATTATAAAAAAAGAATTATTGACGAAGTTATCGAGCAATATCTTAAAGTTAGTGGCGCTATATGTATTGAAGGGCCAAAATGGTGTGGAAAAACTTGGACATCATCCTATCATTCCAATAGTGAATTTCTAATAGGTGACCCAAAGAATGGATTTTCTAATAGGAAACTTGCCGAATTAGATCCTTCCTTAATTTTACAAGGAGATACACCAAGAATGATAGATGAATGGCAAGAAGTCCCATCTATATGGGATGCAACAAGAGCGGAAGTTGATAAAAGACACAAAAAAGGCCAAATTATTCTCACAGGGTCTTCTACTCCTAAAACAAAAGGTATTTTACATAGTGGCACCGGACGTATTGTTAGTTTAAAAATGAATACTATGTCATTATATGAATCTGGTGATTCTACTGGACTAATATCTTTAAAAGAACTTTGTGAAGGCAAATTAGAACCAACAATGCTTGAAGAAGTGAGTTTGGAAAAAATTGCTTATTTAATTGTTAGAGGTGGGTGGCCAGAAAATATTAATGTCGATTCCGATAATGCACATATTATGCCTAGAGCGTATATGAATAACATAATTAAAGAGGATTTAAATAAATTAGATGATGATATTGAGTATAATCAACATAAAACAACTTTACTTTTAAAATCACTAGCAAGAAATGAGTCCACAACTGTATCGGATAAAAAATTATTAGATGATATTATTGAAAATGATAATGAATCAATGAGTCGAAATACAATTGCTAAATATTTAGAATCATTAAATAGACTTTTTGTTTTAAATAATCAAATGCCTTTTAGTACAAATATTCGCTCATCACTTCGAGTTAAGCAAATGGAAAAAAGGCATTTCTCTGATCCTGCAATGGCGTGTGCAATGCTTAACCTTACCCCACAAAAGCTTCTTAATGATTTGAATACTTTTGGATTCCTTTTTGAGGCATTAGTGGAAAGAGATTTAGAAATATATGCTCAAAGTTTTGGCGGAAAATTGTTTCATTATCAAGATTATAACAGCAACGAAATTAATGCTGTAATAGAATTAAATGATGGGGAATGGTGTGCATTTGAAATCAAATTGGGCGCTAATAAGATTGAAGAGGCAGCAAAGAACTTGACAAAAGTATGTGATGATATTGTTAAAAATGGTGGAAAAGCACCTAAAATAAAATGCATCATTTGCGGATTATCTAATGCTGCTTATAAAAGACCAGATGGAATATTTGTTGTTCCATTAACATCATTGAAAAATTAATAATTAAAATGCTATGAATTTATATACCAAAAATTCATAGTTTTTTATAATAAAAAGAAAAAAATTAAGTTTTTAAACGGAAAATAAAAAACCCGCCACTATATTATTAATGAGCAGGTGAAAAAGACTGCCGGTTAGGAGGATAAACTGTGTTTATCATTATTAAGGGAGATGTATTTACTTAATAATGTTGGTGCTTAGTTATATATTGGAGACACATGGAAGATTTACTTTTCCTAGCTCTCGTGATTATTTTTACTTTAATTAACAAAGACTTAACACGCAAAAAGTAGTAACTAATGTTACCGACACTAGTAAATATTCTCTTCAACTAATAAGGTCAGTGGTTACCGCCACTGACCTTTTTCGTTACCGACACTATTAGTATATGTTAGTAAATTAAATTTTGCAATACTTCAAAAAATTTATTTCAGAATAAACGCATAATTATTGCTTGCATTTTTTATTCACTTGCAATTTTATGTGTTTATTCTGCTAACATATTAGCGATTATTGACTTATTCAAGCGAAATTGCTAATATATAAGCAATTAAGTTGGTGATAAAATGGAAAGAAGATTTGACATTAGTGACTTTGTAGATACAGTAACAGAGGCAAGTATTACGGAAAATTTAATTAAAAGAGTAAAAGCAAGAAGGAAAGAACATAAATACACTCAACAAGAATTAGCCAAAAGATCTGGTGTTAGCTATGCTTCTATTAGAAGATTTGAAACAACAGGCGATATTTCACTTGCTTCATTAATTAAGATTGCCCATGCCATGAATTGCTTAGAGGATTTTAATAATTTATTTAAGTATGAACAAATAACTAATTTAAAGGACTATAAATTATGATTAAAAAATTAAATGTAATGTATAATGGTAAACTAGTTGGATATTTACTTGAAACAAACGATGGAAGAATTGCTTTTCAATATGATGATGAATGGATTAAACATGGTTTTTCTATATCTCCATTTTCTTTGCCTTTAACAAATAAAGTATTTATAAATACTAAGCAAACATTTGATGGATTATACGGCGTATTTAATGATAGTTTACCAGACGGATGGGGAGAATTATTGGTTAGAAGAATGCTAGTCAAAAAAGAAATAAACCCAGATTCTTTATCACCTATCCAAAAACTTACAATAATATCTAATAACGCTCTTGGAGCTTTAACATATAAGCCAAATAATCCAATAGAAAAAAAAACTATCATAGATATAAACTTAGATGAAATTGCTAATGAAGCTAACGCCATTTTAAATGATGATAATAATACTAAGAATCTTGACCAAATCTATATGCTTGGTGGCTCTAGTGGAGGAGCAAGACCAAAAGCACACATAACCATAGATAATGAAGAATGGATTGTTAAATTTCCTTGCTATATGGGCTCTAAAAATATTGGTGAACAAGAATACACCGCTAACAAGTTAGCAAAAAAATGCGGCATAAATGTAAATGATTTTAAATTATTCCCTTCAAAAATATGCTCTGGTTATTTTGGTGTGAAAAGATTTGACCGCAAGGATAATAATAAAAGAGTTCATATGATATCTTTATCTGCATTACTTGAAACAACACATAGAATACCGAATTTAGATTACACCCATTTATTTCAAGTAATCCAAAATATTTGTCCTAATAAAGATGAAATTTACGAAGCGTATCGAAGAATGTGTTTTAATGTGTTGTACAAAAATCGTGATGATCATGGAAAAAACTTCTCTTTTATTTATGACGAAAATATAAATGGTTATAGACTTTCTCCAGCCTATGATCTAACAAGCACTCCAAATAAGTTTGAACACGAAATGACAGTAAATGGCAACGGATTACCAACAGAAAAAGACTTGCTTGATATAGCTCATAAATTTAAACTATCATTATCAACTTGTACAAATATAATAAGCACAATAAAGAACATATTAAAAATAAAATAACTATTAAAATATAACCTTTTTGTCGGAAAAAAGCGACAAGAACAATTCCGACAAAAGCATCGGAATTTCAATTAAACAAAAAGCAATAAATATATTTTATTTTCTAATGGATTTTGTTATTAATTTAATAACATTATACGCTCCATCATATAAACCACTTTCTTTATTATGGATAATATTTTCATTCATATGAGTTAATAAGGATTTATCATTTAATAAAGAATCAAGCATTTCATTAATTTCTTTGCTTGTACGACATTCATATGTTCCATCTCCATATTCACTTGCGTGAATTGCACCATACGCTTCATGTCCACCCACTCTTTGAATCATAAGTTTAGGAATCGGGTAATACGCTAATTCACTTGGTTTAGTGATAAGTAAATCACATACACGCATTAATACATTTGTGGAATATACTGCTTCAAATATTTCTTTATTATACATAGCAATAATTCCTTTATTAAAGCTATTATTACTAACATCTTTAATAAATTCATCATACTTATTATCATAAATTTTCATGGTGTTTTCCAATTCTTCAATATCTTTGCACATTTTCTTAAGTACTTTTTCATGGTCACCAAAATTAATAAATAAAACTACTTTATTTTCATTAATGTAAGGTAATAAATGTTTCACAATTGCTTTAAATATTGGATATTGAGCACCTGCGCCACCAACAGTTAAAAGTAAACGAAGTGGTTTGTTATTATTAATACGATCTAATCTATCCGCGGTATCATTTTCTAAATTTGCCACTAATTCATGGTCAATATAATGTCCAACATCTTTTAAAGAATCATCAGGCATTGGAAGTAATACTTTCTTTTTAGCAAATCCATTTAATCTTTTATATCCTAAATAAGCAAAATGTGTTTGGACTGTATGAAGTGCGCCTTCTGAAAGATGAAGGGCCATTGGCCAGTTATCAGGAATAGCATTACAAACATTAGTCATGCCTGCATGAACCGCTCCTTGACTAGGCCAAACATGGGTAGCAATAAAAGGAGCATCTTTAGGAAAATCCGTATATAAAGGCACTAATAATTCTGAATTCTTTTGATCAATTGCATTATAAGTTAATTGACGGAATCCTTCACTATTCATTGGTTCCCAAAAGACTTTATTAAACAATTTGGATTTTTGCGATAATTTAGAGCCCATAGAATAGAGTTTATTTTGATGTTCAACCATTTTTCCACCTGTGGTTTTAAAACTATTTAAATCAAACCAATATGGTTTATATCCTAATGCAATCGCGCAACTTGCAAATGCTAAAGAAATACGGTAATGACCAAAACCCATTCTAATATTACCAATAATAATTGCTTTTTTATCAAACTTCATTGGATCAATGGCAAGTTCTAATTTATTAATAGTTTTATCTTTACCTAAAATATTTAATGGTTTAGAAGATAAATGATATTGAGTTTTACTTTCATCTCCATATTTTCTTTGATATTTCTTTTTTGATTTAAGAGCTTTTTTATAAGTTTTCTCATCAATGACATTACCAAATATTTCTTTAGATCTTTCCATAATTTAGTTCTCCTTTTTTAGTATCATAACTAAAATTATATTTGTGTTTATTAAAAATTGTCACAAATTTAATATATTTTTTATCATAAGTAATGTTTATCACTTTATGATGTTTAAATTCTTGATATTTTTGCATTAACTCTTTTTTAGATGCATCATAATTAGCAATATTATCACTTGTCATATAAATGGAACCAAAGATAAAGTTAATGATTATTAATGCTTCTTTTTGTAATTCGTTTAACTTAACATTTTCTTTTCGCATAATATAAACATCTGGATCATTATTAAAACCAATACCATTTATATAATAGCGATTAATCGTATTTTGTAATGTTATTTTAGTAGAAATTCTTTCTCGATGCATAAATTTCATAAACCAAACATCATCAAATATAAGTGATACATCTGGTCCAACCCTACAATAATCTACAATTCCAAAAGCACTAGCTAAAGGTACTCCACATCCTAATATTAATGTGTTAGGTGCACATTCACGAATAAACTTAAGTGCTTGATACATTTGCTTTGCTCTAGATTTATTTTGATGGTTAATACAAACTGCGTGTAAGAAATCGATTTTAATAAAATCAAATCCTATCTCATTCACTAAATAATTCAGTTCGCTTTTAATATATTCTTTAACTTCTTTTTTATCAAAGTCAAGAGCGTAAAATCCTGACCAATTAGTTCCAACTTTTAATGGCTTATCATCTTTTTTAATAAACCAATCAGGATGATTTTTAAAAGTTTCGGATTTTTCTTCTCCGATAAAAGGCGCTAACCAGATACCTGCTAATTTATGAGATGCGTGGATTTTATCGACCACAAATTTTAAGTCATGAGGGAATTTGGTTTTATCAATACTTTTAAAATCTCCTACTGCCGCTTCGTATCCATCATCAATTTGAAATAGATTATAACTATCATCTAAAGAAGATAAATCACGCAATATGATATCTTCATTGATATTTTGATAATAATTATACCAAGTAGTATAACCATTAATTTTTTTATCAATTACTTTATAATTTAAGAGTTCTTTATAAGTATTAAATAGTTCATTTATTTTGCCATTAATTACAATAAAGTCTAACAAAGTGGTTTCTTTTTCTACTATTTCTCCTTCAACATCACTTTCAACGTGAACATAACCGGATTTATCAAAATTAAAAATAGTATAATAATTTCTTTCATTTAATGAAGCAAATAATGTATCATTATCTCCTAAAATATAAGCAAAAGAAAATCCATGAAAGTATCCATTTTTAGATTTATATTTTTTAAAATATGAATCACCATAATATTCAAAACAATACATATCTTTAATAGATTTTGGTAAATGACTTAAAGAATGCATTTTTCCGTTTCTTTTTCTTACTAATGTGTCAGTCCAAGATTGATACCCGTTAGGGCAAATATAATCATTTTTATTATATTTAAAAGGTAAATCTACAATAAATGAATGTAGTTTAATAGTTTTTTTAGTTAATAGTTTATAAATAATTCTTTTTCCGTTTTCTAAAGGAATTATTTCTTTTTTAATAGATACAATTAAATCATTATTAACATCTAAGTTTACTAACTTATCTTCAATAAAATACTTAAGCATATTATTTTTCTTCCGTTATTTTATGATTATCTTCAATTGTTTTCATAACACGTTTTTCGTTATAAAACGCTAATATAACTGCACCTAATACACAGAATACAATTGCCACGATTGCAACAATTCTTAAGCCAAATTCTGAAGCCGCAATATCATTAGATGTTAAGTCTTGACTTGCTCCTAAAATTGCTAATGAAGTAAAGGCAAGCATCGCAATAGATTGTCCCATTTTCATTGCAAATGTACGAGCAGCAAAGAACATTCCCTCTCTTTTTTCTTTAGTGTTAATAGCGTCTTCTTCGGCAATATCCGCGACAATTGATTGAGGAATAATTCCAAGTAATGCCATTGGGAAAGATGCAACAACGACAATTGCAATACCATAAACTAAATTGTTTTCAACAGGAATTACACCTATTAAAGCAGTTATTACATATGCTAAAGCAAGGCCTAAAAACCCAGCAATTGTCATCTTTTTCTTACCAAATTTTTTAACAAGTTTAGAGACAACTGGATAAAAACAAGCCGATAAAATAGTCATACCCGCTAATAAAATCATCGTAAAAGATTCATCAATTTTCATTGATACTTTAACAAAGAATGGTAAGCCTGTTTGGAATAAAGTTAAACCAATCCAATAAGCAATATCTGACCAAACAAATATTCTAAAATCTTTATTTTTAAATGTTGCACCAAGTGATTTAAATGTATTAGAATTCGATGGTTTTACATCGACAAAATCCGTCTCTTTTAATTTGAATGTTGGAAGTAACATACAAAATAAAGCAATAAGTGCTAAAACAATAAAACAAATTCGATAGCTCCAGTTATAAGAAACAACATTTTGTAGTATTCCCCCAAATACGAAAGGTAAATATGCTAAAACTGTGCCAAAGAAATATGTTAATGATATGGAGGTCGAAATATACATGCGGTCTTCTTGCGTTTTACCAAATTCGGAAATTAAAGCATTGTAAGGCGTGCAATACATCGTCATAAATAAATAAAATAAGATTAAGAATACTAAAATCCAAGCCACATTAATACCACTAATATGCTCAACAGGAGCGCAGAATACTAATACGGTAATAACCGCAAAAGGAATTGCTGATATACGCATAAAAGGAATTCTTCTTCCTTTCGGATTTTTTGATCTATCAGAAAGTGTTGCAATAAGTGGATCAGTAACAGCATCAAAAATACGGCAAATAAATGTAATTAATCCTAATATTGTTAATATTCCAAATATAACAAGACCAGACTTAATATACTTAGTCGCGGAATCGGATGTTGGTAAATAGAAAGTTACTAACCAAGCATTGATAATTCCTCCTAATATGGACCATCCTAATTGTCCGATAGCGAAAATCCACATCTCTTTTTTTGTTAATCTTCTTGTATTCATGTTAATTTCCTCCTTTGATATAATCGATGAACACATCTATTAATAACGTTATTTGTTTTATACTTGATACTAAACTATCCGAATGTAAAATTGCTCTTTTCGATAATTTTGAACATGTAGATAATAAAGCATGAGTATAAGTAAAATATATTTCATCTTTATTAATATTTGCTTTTATTGATTTATCATTAACACCAATATTCCAAATATTATCAAATATATCTTTAATAGTAAGAAGTTCTTTTTCGTATTCATTAATATCATCCATAGCAATGTTTTTATCAATGATATAATTATCAAAATCATTAATAAATATGAAAAATGATTGGTTATTACTATAAATATCAATAAAGCAATTAAAGAATTGCTTAACTTGCTCTAAGCCACTACTTTCTTTATAAATAAGTTGATAATCAAAATATTTAGCTTTTACTTCATTCCATAAATATATTGCTACTTTATAAACAAGATTTTCTTTTTTACCAAAATAACGATATATGGATGCTTCACCAATATTTAAACTATT
>CALBGF010000124.1 GCA_937893635.1 uncultured Mollicutes bacterium
ACTAGAAAAATAAGCGGATTTATTAGAAATTATACAATTTCCTTCACTATCATAAAAATCTTCATGAGTAGCGTTAATACCAGTATCAATAACAGCAATTTTAACACCTTTACCAGTGTAAGTATTTAATGTATCTCCTACATTCATATATTCAAATTGATTGGCATTAGTTTCTTCAATGTTTGAAATACTTTGTGATTTAGTAACTACTAAATCATTAGATGAGGTTACATTAACTAATCCTAAACTCATAAACATCACAAAAGATAAAATTGCTTTTTTCATAATTTTTCCATCCCACTTAATTATGATTATTAAATAGGTAAATAGCAATAAGTTTTGTTAATTGTTCTTGTATTTATTTAATTTATTAATTAACAAATTAAATTTTAACTTGAAAACGAGCATAAAAAAACTGGATTCCTTTTGAGATATCCAGTTTGATAAAGAGTATGATTTTTTGATTGATTTACTTTTATTAAAATTAAAATATACCAGTAAAAAGCAAAAACTACACAACAAGTTTTCCTTTTATTTGCTTTAATAATTTATAGTATTAAAAAAGCATTTCTTAAGCAATTATTATTTTCAAAGTACAATTTATTTTAAAAATTTAATCGACAACTGGTAAACTAATTGCTTCTGTCACATAACTAACAGTAATATCGGCGACAAAATCCACATTACTATAAGTATATTCTTCATGAATAGTGGCTAATTTTTTACTTATTGAATCAAAAGTAATTCTAAACTTATTATCACTTGTTATAAATCCTTCAATATCATCAGCACTATAACTATTTGATTCACTATCATAAATAAAAGAATCATATTGATTAATTGCAAATGTTAGACCATGTCTTACATTTTCATATTCTTCTTTTTGTGATTCACGTTTTTTCCAACCATTATCATTATTATATACGTAATAATTATCACCATTTTTCTCATAATACATAGTAAAGTCATCATATTCATTCTTACCTGTTAGACTGCATACATCATTATGACAAGTAACAGTCATTGTAGATGTCACACCAGCACCAACACTTACACTAATATAAGTAAAATTACCATTGTAAAAATAAGAAAAGGCATCATTCCATTCTGTTTTTGTTAAAGCAGTATTACCAGTTAAACTATTTGATGTAGAAGCTGATTGAATTAAACTATTTGACGTAGGTGTTGATATAGTTAAGCTATCTGATGTAGAAATCGATTCAATCAAACTATTTGATATAGAAGTCGATAATGATGAAGCTTCACCACATGAAACAAGCATTAATCCCAACAAAGCAATCATAAATTTATTTTTCATTTTCTATTACCTCGCATTGTATTTCCAAACTTATTGTAATATCTACTAAAAATATGTCAATAGTTTAATTTTTGAGCACTATTCATTTTAAGCCACTACTGAAAAAAGCTTTAATTTAGATAAGTATTAAAAAACTAGGTTATCATAGATCATCTAATTCTATAAATTCGCGTAATTCTATAATTTTTGGTTCTTTTCAATCAGTTAAATCTTTTTTTTATCAAAAACATCAAATGAATCTTAACTAAATTGAGTTATTTTACTAACATATGCACTTTCATCTTTTCCTTCAAGTTCAGCAATAAATTCCGTCATAGATAATTCTAGAATTTTGTTTATATCACGATTTTCAAGTTTAAACAAATAGTTTTTAGGTAAATGAAATACAATTGTCTTTTCACTTCGATTAATACTGATAAATTCATTGGGAATTTTATAAATATAATTAGCATATAAACAATTTTTAGGCATTATAAAAACTTTATATGTTTTATAACTTGCAATTTTTGCTTTTGATGGAATTGATATATGAATTGTATTATTTTCGTATTCTTCGTCTTTTCCAAAAACACCACTACCAATTAACTTTTTAAGTCCAGTAATTGCCTCTTCGTAATTACATGGAGCATATAACATTGTCAATGTATATTGTTCATAGTCTTTTTTATAACACTCAGTCTTTATGATTTGTTCGAGTAAAGTGGGTACATCGATATTATCTTGTGCTGATACACATAACGAGTGATACTTACGGTCTTCTCTTACTCTATGAATGAGTACAAGTAAATCATTATTTAATTCAATTTTTCTTAGCAATTGATATATATCATAAATGTGTCGAGAATGCTTTTAATATTATTTAAAAGCATATAATCGCACAGTGCATAAACTTTATCTATAAGCGTTCTTTCCATTGTTTGAACGCGAATATTAAACGGAATTAGTTCATATTCTTCTGCCTGTTTTCCAAATCCATTTGCTTTCATCCATTCACCTATAAGTGAATCAGCTTGTTTAACTTCTTCAGGATAACACTCTTGCATAAGTACAGTTTCCACCTTAATAACAGGATCAATTTCATCGTTTTCAAATAAAAGCGGATAACTAATTTGATAACAATTATAAACTCGTCTACTTCTCGTATTCTCAAGATTACTAATAGTTAATTCAAGTTCTTCACAAATTTTTACAATTGTGGATTTTACTTTTTTTCTTTGTCCTTCTGTAAGATGTTCGCTATCAAGTGTCAAGTCTATATCTTCTGAAAATCTATTAATAACTTTATGACATTTAGAAAGCGATGTACCACCTTTAAAAATTAGTCCTGGATCTTCTGCATTGATTTTATTTAATACCAATGTAACTTAATAGTCTTTTTCAACAAGCGCTGGAGAAATATTTAATCCTCTACTTGTTGCTT
>CALBGF010000125.1 GCA_937893635.1 uncultured Mollicutes bacterium
AATGACCAAGTAAATGACCAAGTAAATGACCAAGTAAATGACCAAGTAAATGACCAAGTAAAAGTGAATTGATATATTATTGCTTTTACTAGCGTTAAAGTTTATAATTTATCTTACTTAAGGAAGCGATGAAAGATGAAAAAAAGTGCTATAAAACCACAATTTTTAATCATATTGTCTTTTTTATGTGTGATTTTAATAGGCACAATTCTTTTAATGTTACCTTTTGCAACAATTAATCGTAATGGTTTAGGATTTATCGATGCTTTATTTGTAGCAACATCCGCGACATGTGTAACAGGTCTTTCCACTATTCATGTTGGTACGACATTATCTTTATTTGGAAGAATAGTATTAGCAATATTAATTGAAATAGGTGGATTATCTTTCTTAACTTTAATTTCATTTGTTTTTGCTTTAATTGGTGGAAAAGAAAATATCTCACAAATGAACTTAATGAAAGAAGCGTTAAATCAAGAAAGTTTTAAAGGCCTATATGCTTTAGTAAAAAAGATTGTTATTATTGCATTTTCCATTCAATTAGTGGGCGCGTTATCTTATTTTCTTATATTCTTATGTAAATATCATTTTTCATTTGGAACATCATTAGAATATGGATTATTTCATGCTGTATCAGCATTTAATAATGCGGGATTTGATATATTAACTGACCCATCAGTTACTTCATTAATGGCATATAAAGATGATATTGGCATTAACTTAACAACTATGATTTTAATTATATTAGGTGGAATTGGATTTATTGTTTTAACTGATATATTTAAAAAGAAAAAATGGCATAAATTTGAATTGCATACTAAAGTTGTACTTGTTATGACCGCTAGTTTGATATTTGGTGGCGCAATATTATTTAAATTATTTTATACTTTAAATGGGGAACCAATTACTTGGTTACAAGCATTCTTCCAAAGTGTTACAGCTAGAACGGCTGGATTCTTAACTCTTGATGCTTCAACGCTTCCTTTTAATAGTGGTGCTTATATTGTAATGCTTATTTTGATGTTTGTGGGTGCTTCACCTTGTTCGACTGGTGGAGGATTTAAAACAACATCATTATTCGTTTTATTAGTAACTGTTATTTCATTTATTAAAGGTACATCAATTCATGCCTTTAAAAGAAAAATACCAAACACTATTATTTCTAAAGTATTAATATTATTTGTTAGTGAA
>CALBGF010000126.1 GCA_937893635.1 uncultured Mollicutes bacterium
AAAAATCTTTTAAAATATTCTAATAAATCTATCTCTTTCATTAGTGGTTACTTAGGATTTTCTTCTTCTAGTCATTTTAATCGTGTATTTAAACATTTTACAAATATTACACCACTAGAATATCGAAAAACACATGCAAAATAAAAACACCACAATTAAGTGATGTTTCAATCATTAATATGGAATGTTAA
The DNA here is from genome assembly GCA_937893635.1 of uncultured Mollicutes bacterium. Next base: position 192 of record CALBGF010000126.1, read on the forward strand.
TTCCCCATAATATAAATCTTTACTAACTCCATCCACTAGAACATGTAAGGAATTATCTTTATTAATTTCTAATACTTTAATTAATTTCTTTTCGTTATTAATTTCGCCATATACTTCTTTGTTATATAAATAATTATTTTTATTAGCAATAACTAAATAATCATCATTATCTACTTTAACCTGTTCTAATATATTTAAGATATTTTTAAATAACTCATTTTTAAATATATTAATATCAATAGTTTTATTAGTTTCTAAATAATAACTTGTTGCCTTAGTTTTTAAAGTTTCATCAAATGATTTAACATTTAAATTAACTCCAATTCCAATAACTAAGAATTTAATTTCGTTATCAAGAGATATACTTTCTAATAATATTCCTGTAATCTTTTTGCCATTAACATACACATCATTTGGCCATTTAATAGTGACATTTTCTAAACCAAATGGCTTAAGAGTAATTAAAGTAGCAACTGCGGCACTAATAGAAATAGAAGCAAATTTTTTAATTAATAATGGGTCTTTAATTACAAATGAGAACATTAGATTCTCACCACTTTTACTTTCCCAACTTCTTCCCATTCTTCCATGCCCATTACTTTGATAATCAGCACTTACAAATGTTAAGTTTTCTAATTCTTCATAGTGTTTTTTAATATAAGTTGATGTTGAATCAACTGATTCAAAATGAATTTCTTTAACTATCTTTTTCTTCATAAGGATGTGTCTCAATATATTTATTTTTTAAATCCACTAAACGATCACTAATAAATACACTAATGGCGAGTTTAGCTAAGTCAAATGGAATATAAGGAGCAATAAACAAAGAGAATAACTTGGAAAGTGTATAACCTTTATCATTAACTTCATTAAGAATAATATAACCATGAAGATAGCCAACGACATATAAAACAACAAGAGAAATTAATCCACCGATAATATAACCAATAAAACGATATTTTTTTGTATGTTTTTCGGTTATTTTATTTGCAATAAATTGAATTATTGCCACAAAATAGAACCCATATACAAAGCCAAATGTTGGCATTGTTACATATGCAAATCCTGATCCCCAAGAAGCAAATACAGGAATACCAATAAGTCCCATAATAATATAGCAACTTATAATAATTAATGAGTTCTTTAAACTACAAATGCTTGTAATAATAAATACTACAAGCAATTGTAATGTAAAAGTTGTTAAACCAACTTTAAGAGATATTTGTGCACTAACGACTAATAATGCTAATAAAATAGCGTTTAAACATATTTCTTTTAATACTTTACTACGCATGGTAAACTAGCCAATCATAGAAAGTAAGATACCAGCTGCAACAGCACTACCAATAACACCAGCAACGTTTGGTCCCATTGCGTGCATTAATAAGAAGTTTTCTGGATCTTCTTCTTGTCCAATCTTATGAACAACACGAGCAGCCATTGGAACAGCAGATACACCAGCTGCACCAATCATTGGATTAACTTTTCCTTTAGTAGCCTTACACATTATCTTACCACCCAAGATACCACTAATAGCAGCAATTACGAAGGCTGTAATACCTAATACGAAGATCATTAACGTTTTAGCTTGTAAGAATGTTGTACCGATTGCGGTAGCACCAACAGATAATCCTAATAAGATTGTACAAATGTAAAGTAAAGCATTCGCGGCAGTATGCACTAAGTTTGGTACAACGCCAGATTCTTTAATTAAGTTACCAAACATTAAGCAACCAATTAAAGGTGTACAAGATGGAACAATTATACAACATACAACTGTTGCGATAATTGGGAATAAAATTCTTTGTAATTTTGTAGCTTGTTTTGTTTCTTCCATACGAATTTGACGTTCTTTTTTAGTTGTGAAAGCCTTAATAATAGGAGGGAAGATAACTGGAACTAAAGCCATATAAGAATAAGCAGCAAGAGCAATACCAGCAGTTAAATCAGGGCTAGCAAGTTTATTAGAGACTAAGATAGCAGTTGGGCCATCTGCACCACCAATAATACCAATACCGGCAGCATCACCAACAGTGAATTTTAATGCTTCAATGCCAGTTTGAGCTAAGGCAAGAGCACCAAAGAATGCTGCAAATATACCAATTTGAGCTGCCGCTCCAAGTAACATTGTCTTTTTGTTTGTGATTAATGGTCCAAAATCGGTTGTTGCGCCAATACCGATAAAGATCAAGCAAGGATATAATTCATGTTCAACACCTAAGTGTAATGTACCTAATAATCCACGGCTAACAATATTTCCATCTCCATCATAAGTGATGTAAATTTCTGGATAAATATTAACTAAGATAATACCAAGAGCAATAGGAATTAATAAGTATGGTTCATATCCTTTTTTAATAGCTAAGTATAAGAATACACAGCCAATCACAATCATAATTAGATTCATCCAGCCATTTCCTTGAAAAAAGGAAACAATGCCAGTTTCATTTAAGAATCTAACGATTAAATCAATAATATTCATATTATCCGATTACGATAAGAACTTGTTTGTTAGATACCATGGCGCCTTTACTAACTTTAATTTCTTTAACAGTTCCTGAAACAGATGCTAATACTTCATTTTCAAGTTTCATAGCTTCAATAATGCAAACTACGTCACCTTTGTTAACTTTTTGTCCAACACTAACTTTAACATCTAATACTTTACCACTAATAGGAGCATTAATAGTTGCGCCTTCAGCAGGTGCAGCATTATTAACTGCTGGAGCAGGTTGTTGAGCAGCATCATTAACAACGTGTCCTTGAGATTCTTCAACTGCTTCTAATTCAACTTCATAAACTTTTCCGTTAACTTTAACTTTATACTTTTTCATAATTTTAAAATCCTTTCCATATTAAAGTTGTTTTACATTAACAACACGAACATCTTTTTTCACTTCATTACGATAGTCGATTGTAGCCACTAAGACCGCGGCCATCATATCATCATCAGTAATGACTACTTCTTTTGGTTCATTAGAAGTAACTTGTGGAGCATTTTCCACTACTTTATTAGTTTTCTTTTTATCAAATAAAGAAATAGCTTTGAATACTAATTCTGTTATTCCAATAAAAATTAATAAAATAGCAAATACCATTAATATAGCGACAAGTGAGAAAATAGCGCCATCGCCTAAATTCATTGTGTCGCCTTTATCAATTAAAGCGCCACTAGAATTAGCAACACTTGTACTAATACTAGTTAATAACTTTGAAAACATAAATTATTTACCTCCTAAAATAACATTGAATTCTTCGACTTCTTCCACTGGTTCTGGATGATATTTCTTAGTTAAGAATTCAGTTGCTACTTTTTCAAATAAAGCAAGAGATAAAACATCTTCATCACACTTAGCAATATCTTTATATTTTTCTTTAAGTGCTTCAAATTCTGGTTCTAATAAGTCAGCAGGACGACAAGTAATAACTTCATCATCGCCAATTATCTTATGTTGAACTTCAGGATTAACTGGTGCAGGTGCTTTACCATACTTACCATGTAAATAATCACGAATTTCATTTGGAACCATTTTATATCTTTCGCCAGTAATGACATTAAATACAGCTTGGGTACCAACCATTTGTGATAAAGGAGTAACTAAAGGTGGATATCCTAAGTCCTTACGAACATTAGGTACTTCTTTTAATACTTCTTCATATTTATCCTCGGCACCTTGACCTTTTAATTGATTCATTAAGTTAGAAAGCATACCACCAGGTACTTGATAAGTTAAGATGTTTGGATTTACTGATAATGCTTTTGGATTTAATAAGCCATTTGCTAAATATTTGGCTTTGATTTTTTCCATTAATGGTTCTGCTCTATGGAGAGCATCAACATTTAAATTTGGATCATATTTTGTACCTTTAAACGCAACATTGAATGCTTGTGTTGAAGGTTGAGCTGTTCCGCCACATAAAGGAGCTAAACATGTATCGATAATGTCAACGCCAGCTTCAATCGCTGCCTTATAAGTCATTTCACAAATTCCACCAGTACAGTGAGAGTGTAATTCGATTGGTAATGTTGTACCTTTCTTTAATGCTTTAATTAATTTCTTAGCATCTTCTGGAGTTAATACACCAGCCATATCTTTAATACATAAAGAATCAGCGCCTAATTTTTCAACTTCTTTAGCTAAGTTCACATAATATTCAATTGTGTGAATTGGAGAAGTTGTATAACTTAAAGCAATTTGACATTCTCCACCATATTTTTTAGTAGATTTAACCGCTTGTTCAAGATTTCTAATATCATTTAATGCATCGAACACACGAATAATATCAATACCATTTTCTATGGATTTTTTACAAAACATATCCACTACATCATCAGAATAATGACGATATCCTAATATGTTTTGTCCTCTAAACAACATTTGTAGTTTAGTTTTCTTACATACGGCACGGACTTTTCTAAGTCTTTCCCACGGATCTTCATTAAGGAATCTAAGGCAAGCATCAAATGTTGCTCCGCCCCATACTTCTAATGCATAGTAACCAGCATCATCAAGTTCCTTAGCTACTGACACAACTTCATCAGTAGTCATACGTGTGGCAAATAAAGATTGATGTCCATCTCGTAAGGATGTTTCTACAATTTTAACACCCATAATTTACCTCCTATAAATTTGATTTTTTCCTAAAAATCATTTATTATCAATATATGTTTTTAGG
>CALBGF010000127.1 GCA_937893635.1 uncultured Mollicutes bacterium
TAAAGTGAAATACGGAAAAAAGTTAAAGTACTAACTTACAATAATTTTATTTCATATATTTTTCACGATATTCATAAAAAATATATGAAATGTTTTTAAAAATCTATATACTAAAAATATAAGTAAAGAAGGGGGTTAATAATATTATGACAAAAGCAATATTATTACTACATGGATTCGCCACTAATAAAACAGACTTTGATCCTATTATTGATGAATTAAATAATCTTTACGACCATGTTGAATGTCATAACCTCCCAGGTCATAATGGTGAACCTCGTTTAAAGGGATTTACCGCTCATGCAACTATGAAATATGTAGATAATGCTATATCTAAATTAGAGAAAAAATATGACATTATTGATGTATTAGGTTTTTCTATGGGTGGAGCATTAGGAACTTATGTTGCGGCTAATTACAAAGTAAGAAAGTTAATATTACTTGCTCCTGCTAATGTATTCTTAAATGCCAAATATCCATTAATAAGAATAAAACAATTTATTCAATATTTAGATGCAAAAATGAATAATAAAAGTAATAGTGAAGAAATTATTAAAGAATATGAGTTAGTATTAAAAGAAGATGAAGATGCTATGAAAATAACAAAGAAATTCATCTTGCCTAATTATAACATTCGTACTATTCGTCAATTTGTTGAAGTTATTAAAAATTGTAAAGAAAACATGAAGCCTATATCTTCTCAAACTTTAGTGATTTTAGGGGATATGGATCAATTAGTGCCAGAAAAAACAGAAAGTTATATTGCAAAATACACTAAAAATTTAACAGTCATTAAATTTAAAAACGTTTCGCATATGATGTTAAGATCAAAAAAATCCAAACAACTAATTAAAGCAATATTAGAGTTTATTAAGAAAGAAGATAATAGCGATGAATCTAATTAAAAAATGTTATTATCGTTCTTTTCAATTTGTTTTAAGATTAGCATCTTATTTTATTGACTTTCGTGAGCCTTCAATTATTAATAAAGAAAATGCTATTTTTGAAATTAAAAATGTATTAAAAAGCAATGAGAAAAACAATGTGTTTTTAATAACTGGTAATATTATTAAAACTACTACTCAATTTAATAATTTAGTTAATGACTTAAAAAATAATAATGTAAATGTAACTATTTTTTCTAATGTTATTAATAATCCCACTATTGGAAATGTTGAAGATGGATTAAACGCTTTTTTAGCTAATAAATGTGATTCTATTATCGCTGTTGGTGGTGGCTCAGTTATTGATTTTGCTAAATTAGTAGCGGCTCGCGCTACAAATAAAAAATCAATCGAGCAAATGAAAGGATTACTTAAAGTAAAACATAAGCCTGCTTTTCTTATCGCAGTACCCACTACCGCTGGTACTGGCTCAGAAGTTACAATTGCTTCTGTAGTTACTAATAATATCACGCATCAAAAATATGCTATTAATGATCCAAAATTAATTCCGCTTTACGCAATTTTAGATCCAATATTTTTACTAAGTGCTCCAAGTAATATTACATCTACAACAGGGATGGATGCTTTAACGCACGCTATTGAAGCATATATTGGACATAGTAATACTAAAAAAACTAAAAAAGAAGCATTAATTGCCATAAAATTAATATTTGATAATTTATATAAATCTTATGCTAATCCAAATGATATAGAGGCTAAAAGCAATATGCAAATTGCTTCATTAAAAGCCGGATTAGCGTTCACAAGAGCGTATGTTGGTTATGTTCATGCTTTAGCTCATGCCTTAGGCGCAAAATATAACATTTCACATGGTTTAGCTAATGCGATATTATTACCAGAAGTATTAAGAAAATACGGAAAGCACGCTTATAAACCACTTAGTGAAATAAGTGATTATCTTGAATTAACAAAAAAAGATTTATCTAAAAAAGAAAAAGCAGAAACATTAATTTCCGCTATCGAGAATTTAAATAAATCTATGAATATTAATAATGTTTTAAAAAGTATTATTAAGAAAGATGATATTCCTTTTCTTGTTAATCATGCTTATAAGGAAGCAAATCCTTTATATCCTGTTCCTTGTATTTGGGATAAAAAAGATTTTAAAGATTTATATTTATCTTTATTAAAATAATTCTTTAAATGTAAATTCGATTTTTCCATCATCTAATTCAATAATCAAATAAGTACCATTTGTATTATCTCTTGGTTTAATTAATGAGCCAGGATTAGCAACATAACAATCGCCTACTTTTCTTAATGAATGTGCATGGGTATGTCCTGATAAAAAGATAATACAATTTTTACTTTTAATATAGTTATCTGTTAAAGTATAACGATGACCATGTTCCATATAAATATTTCCATATGGTGTTTTAACAATTTTATTTTCTGGATAATCTTCAAAATAATCACAATTACCTTTAACGCTAGCAAATCCATCTAACATATAACTAGGAAGTTCAGAATCTCCTAAATGTAAAAACATATTTGCATTACTATGTAATTGACGTAATTTTCTTAAGCACTCATAGTCTCTATGTGTATCACTTACAACAATTATTTTCATATTCTCACCTTCGTATTAATGATAGCACACATGTCAAGAATATGTGTTATTTTAATATATTAGGGCTAAATATTATAGCAAACAATTTATAAACACTTTGCTAATATTCGTTGATATTTTGCAAAAAGTCACTTGATTTTTAGTAAAGAGTAGCCAAAAAGTCGCTTGATTTTTAGTAGCAAGCATTCAAAAACTCACTCCATTTTTAGTATCAGCAAAAAAAGTTTTATTAAAATTCATCTTCGAAAATATGTAAAATCGATTAATAAAACAACAAAATAATATAGCAAAGTCATATTTTTTAATTCTAAATACATAAAAATTAAATGAATATCAATAAGAACTGTATAAATCGACAAAGTAACTATAAATGTTGCTTTTTTGTCAATCAATAATATATTATATATATTAGAGGTGACAAAAATGGCTATTTTTGATGTCGTTCGTTTTGAAGGAACGGGTAATGACTGGCTTATTTATAAACATCCAGGCACAGAATTTAATACTCGTTCAAAATTAATCGTTTCTCCAGGACAAGTAGCAATCATTGTTCATAATGGAAAGATTGAAAAGATTTGTGAAGAAGGTAAATTTACTTTAGATACTGAATTACTTCCATTTGTAAAAGCTTTTATTAAAGGTTTTCATGGTGGTAAAAATCCTTTCCCATTAGAAATTTATTTTATCAATAGAAGATTAAAATTAGATTTATTCTGGGGTACATCTGATCCAATTAATATTTTAGATCCAGTTTATAAAATCCAATTAAGATTAAGAGCTAGAGGTCAACTTGGTATTAAGTTAACTAATTATCAATATTTCTATCAAACTCTTGTTGGTACTTTAATTAAGAATAATTTCATTACTTTTGATATTATTCGTGATTATTTTAGAGGCACTATTAATCAAAAGATTAAAAAGATTTTATCTAATTATATGATTTCTAAAAAAATCACTTATTTTGAAATTGATCCACACTTAGATGAAATTCAAAAAGAATTTGAAGATTCATTAAGAGTAGAAATTGAAAAATTTGGTTTTGAATTAGTAAATTTAAGTATTGAATCTATTAATGTTCCTGATGAAGATTTAAGTAAACTTAATGAAATTCTTCATAAGAAAGCGGAATACGATCAACTTGGTGATAATGTCTATCGTACCACTCGTGGATATGATGTTCTTGAAAGTGGAGCTAAAAACCAAAATGGCGCTGCTGGAACATTTATGGGTGTTGGTTTAGGTATGGGAATGGGTGCCGCAGTTAATGGTGGATCTATTATTCCTCCTCAACAAAAAGAAGAAGATCATAATGATTATCACTGTCCAAAATGTGGTAACCATATTACAAAAACTACTAAATTCTGTCCAGAATGTGGATGTAAAATTTTAAGTAGTTGCCCAAAATGTGGAAAAGAAGTTAATCCTAATCAAAAGTTTTGCCCTGAATGCGGACAAAAACTATATGAATAAAGAAAGGTAAACAAGTTATGAAAAAGAATATTTATTTTGCTATTTTTTCCTTTTTAGCTTTAGTATTAATCGTTGCTGTTCCTTGCTTATTAAAAAATACATTCCTAGATAACAATGCTTTAACTGCTTTATATGTAACAAGTAAAGTTATTTGGGGACTTATGTTTGTTGGTGCAGTAAGCTATGCTTTATTTGCTAATACATCAAATGGTGTATCTCTTACATTAGTTGGTATTGCTAGTTTATATCAATTTCTCCCATTAGTGGTTCGTGCTTTATTAGGTGTAGATAACGCTACTCTATGGGTGTTAGTTTTATTAGTTGCTTCTTTAATGATTTTCGTTGCCCTCGTTGGTGGAATTATAACTATGAATAAAAAGATGGTTAAATCTGAAAAAGCATCTGAAGGTAAAACTATCGAAATATTTAAAGACTAATTGAGGTAATATTTATGGAATGTCCTAATTGTGGATATATGATGAGTAAGCGTGATAAAAAGTGCCCTTATTGTGGTACAGAAAACGCTGAATACTCACCAATTAAAAATGTTATAAATGATACTTTTACACCAGTATCAACTTCATTAAATACTCCTAGTAAAAATAATGCCACATCAATTAATAATAACAATACTCAAACTAAGAGTAATATTAATTGGCTATTAGCAATTATCTTACTTATTGTATTTTGGCCAGTTGGTTTACTTTATATCATTTTAAAACTTATCGGAAAATAAATTTAACTAGCTTATCTAACTCTAGATAAGCTATTATTATACAGCTATGGCGGAATTGGTAGACGCGCTAGAATCAGAATCTAGTATTGAAAGATGTACGAGTTCAAGTCTCGTTAGCTGTACCA
>CALBGF010000128.1 GCA_937893635.1 uncultured Mollicutes bacterium
CAAAGTTGGTCATACTCTAATAGAAGAAGTTATTAAAGCTGCAACGTGCACTAATCCAGGTGAATCAAAATTTACTTGTAGTGTATGTGGTTACTCTATTACTAAAGAAACTACTAAAAATCATGCTTATCATTTTAATGATGACGCAACTGATGCAACATGCTTAGAAGTATCCCATTGGACGGAAACTTGTGAATATTGTGGCGATACAATTGAAGTAAGTGGAAAAGAATACGCTCCGCATAATATTGAATATCATGAGAGAGTTGAAGCAACAGAAGATAAAGATGGACATATTCCATATTGGGAATGTAAAGTATGCCATAAATATTTTAAGAGTAGAGATTGTAGCGTTGAATTAACTTTAGAAGATATAATTATCCCCGCTACTAAAGAAGTTATCACTGATTTGAGTTTATTAGAAGAATATGGAAATGCTCTTCAAAATAATGAAACAAGCACTAAAGTTTATGAAATAAAAGCTAAAGTTGCTTTAATTGATTTAGAAAATAATCAAGTTGTGGTTATTGATGATAATGAAAATGATTTCTTGATTCAATTCCTTGCTAGCGCCAATATCAATACATTAAATGAAGATGATATTATTACTGTTAAATTTAATTTAACGAAAGACGAAAATGGTGAAGTATCCACTACTAATGTTACAATTGTTAATGTTGAATCAGCTGAACAATTATATTCTATTTATATAACTGGAAATGATTATAACACTTATAATTATTGCTATGTTAGTAGTACTAATAACGAATATATTACCGATGACACATTTAATGTATTAGAAAAAGGTGAAACTATTACAATCACTATTTATCATAATAGTAGTATAACGCCAGTATTAAAAATTAATGGCAAAGAAGTTGCTATTAGTGTTACTGGAAGTGGCATGAGTTCTGCTAACTATGTTGTTGATGGTGATGTACATATTGAACTTAGTTCAAAATAATTGAATATAATATTAGATTTGGGGGATGAATTTACATTTCATCCCTTTTCAAATACTTTTAAAGTAGTAAAATGTAAATACTTGGGGAATGGACAAGCGGTAAGTCACCTGACTCTGAATCAGGCAATCGCAGGTTCGAATCCTGCTTCCCCAGCCATTATGAAAACATTAGTTTGATACAGTAAAATGTGTCGAACTTTTTTTATTTTTACGGAAGTTTAATCCTTACCATAGGTTCGAACATTCAAACTTTAATGCATATAATTTTCATTTTAAATTGTGTGTTTTTGAAATTCTATATGCCTACTATTGAACGTTTATCTTAACAAATGAACGATTATAGGAACTATTGAACATTTACTCCAACAATTCGATATAAATTAGAAATTCTTTTATTTGAGAATGATAAGAAAAAAATATGTAATTTTATCATTGATTTATTACCAACTTTTGATATAATAGACTTGGTAATAAAAGTTGGTGATAAAATGAAAGTTAAAGAAATAATTAATGAATTATTGCAATTTTCTAAAGAAAGAGAATGGTTTGAGTTTAAAGAAAATTGGTTTCAACCTGCTACTCTTGGAGAATATGTTTCTGCTCTTTCCAATGCAGCAGCTCTTGTAGGAAAGGAGTATGGATATTTTATATGGGGGATAAATGATGAAACTCATGAAATAGTTGGAACTGATTTTGATTATTATCAAGACTATAGACATGAGCCATATCAAAACTATCTAAATAGAAATCTCTCACCACGAATCAAATTTGAATTTGATGAAGATATTATTAACGGAAAAAGAGTTGTTGTTTTAGTTATTGAAGCAGCAAAAGAAATACCAACTTCATTTAATAAAGTTAGATATATTCGGATTGGATCATCAAAAGATTCAATGGAAAATAATCCTAAAAAGGAAAAAGAACTGTTTAAAGTACTTGAAAATGGTTATCCAACAATAGTAAATACTGAATCATTATATCAGGATTTAACATTTGAAAAATTGTTTATGTACTATGGAAGCAAAGGAATAAGTATAAAGCAAGAAACATTCAAGAAAAATCTTCATTTATTAACTTCTGATGGAAAATACAATATAATGGCACAACTCCTTTCTGATAATTCCCAACTACCATTAAGATTATCAATATTTGAAGGCGAAACAAAAGGATCAAATCTTTATGCTATTAAAGAATTCGGATTTGATTGTCTTTTGTATTCATTAAAAAATCTTTTAGATTATGGAGATGTCATCAACATAATTCAATCTGATGAAACAAATAGAAAAGAAGAAAGAAAAGAAACGCCGTTGTTTGACATAAAATCATTCAATGAAGCTATAGTTAATGCTATTCTTCACAATAAATGGGTTGATGGTAATGAGCCTATGATAACAGTATACTCTAATAGAATTGAAATTCTTTCTAGAGGCACAATAGCACCATCTCAAACATTAGAAGGGTTTTATTTAGGAGAATCAGTGCCTGTAAATGAAAAATTATCAGAAATCTTTGCTCAATTAAGAATAAGTGATAAATCTGGAAGAGGAGTTCCAAAAATTGTTGAAAACTATTCTAGAAATGCTTTTGAATTTAGAGACAATTCAATAGTAGTTACTATTCCATTCAATTATAATAGAAAAGTTGGTGATAAAGTTGGCAATAAAATTGGTGATAATCATATAACTAGAAAGCATGGATTGAACTTGACAAGAGAAAGAATTATTTCAGAAATGAGACATAATCCAAATATTACTAAGGCTGAACTTGTTGTATTATTAGGTATAAGTGATACTGCAGTTGATAATAACATAAGATACCTAAGAGAAAATGGCTACATAATTAGAGTTGGCGAAAATAAAAATGGTTACTGGAAAGTTTTGAAATAGAATTCTTCTAGAAAAAGGTATAAGCATGAATAAGGATGAACTAAGAAAACTACAAATTTATAT
>CALBGF010000129.1 GCA_937893635.1 uncultured Mollicutes bacterium
GAAGAAATAACACTACACGTCCCTAATAAAACCAATAACGCCGCTAGTCCAACTTTTGCATTTGCCATAAATAAATTCCTCCTATTTTAAAAATGCAGAAACCGCTAATTTTAGTACTTTAATTTGTGATTTTAAATAATATTCATCTTCAAATAAAGCATAATGAACCGAAGCTCGAACAAAGATAAATATTAATGGAGTTAAGATATCACTACTAATTCCAATAACATTTTCTAGTCTTTTAGCATATTCTTGATATCTTTTGCTAACTCCCTCAAAAAACTTTTTGCCTTCTAAATAATACTTCGGATGCGTATATACTTGATACATAAGGCGATACTTTTCACCATGCTTATTTTTAGTCCAATAAGGAACTTCATCTAAGAAACGATTAACATCTTCAAGTGAGGTAGGCGCTAAAGCCATAAAATCATCTTCTACTTTTTCCATGACATAACTCGTCGATTCAATAATCAATTGATCTAAATTATCAAAATAGATATAGATGTTACCTTTTGACATATTACAAGATTCCGCTAGTAAGTTAATGCCTGTTCCTGCTAAGCCATGTTTAGCATAACAATCAAAGCACTTTACCATAATTTCTTGTTTCTTTTTTAGTTTGTTTTCTTCATTCAGCATAGCGTCTCCTAATTAATGAACGATTGTTCATTTATTATATTATCTTATAAGTATAGTTATGTCAAATTTTAATTGTTTTATTTCATAAACTATCGTGATATTATATTGCTAGTGAGGTGTTAAGTTATGGATAATGAAGAAATTGATAATCTTGAGGAATTAGAAACTCTTGCTGAAACTGGTGATTTTGAAGCATTAAAAAAAGTTTCAGGACATTATTATTGGTTAACTAAAGATAAAGAAGCAGGAAAGAAAGCTTTTTATTATTTAAAGAAAGCCGAACATTTTAATGATCCAGACTTATTATTTAAATTAGGCAATTGTTATGCTTTTGAATTAGGAGTAAATAAAGATATTCCTAAAGCTGTGGAATATTATGAAAAAGCTATTAAAGGTAATCATCCTGGTGCTTGTTTTAATTTAGCCGTCTCTTATCGTGATGGATTTGGAGACGTTAAACCTGATTTTAATAAAGCCAAAGAATATTTTTTAAAAGCCAAAGAACTAGGTAAAGAAAATGCCGATGCTGCTTTAAGATCTCTTCCTTTATATGAGTTAGTATATAATTTAAAAAACTTTGATAATCTTGATGATGATAAACAAACTTCTATTCTTTATGAAGTTGAAGCAATTAAAAGAGAAAGTAAAACATCAAGAGATAAATTTGTATTCATCCGCAATAAATTTGTTAATTATGTTATTGAAAATTACCCAAAAGGAATAATTTCTGATAGCGAAAAAGAAATAGTGTTTGGTTTATCTAGTCAAGTTGTTTCTAGTCTTATTGAAGAAAACAATTTAAAAGATGCTCAAAATTCTATTGTTCATATGCTTAAAATGCTTGATACTTATCAAGGTGATGATGAAGAATACATTTTAGAAACTAACTCACGTTTATGGTGGCGTTTAGCTTCCATTACATTTATGCAAAAAAACTATGAACTTGCTTTAAAAGCATCAGACATTGCTTTAGATTCTGCCAAAAAATTATTAGCAAAAGATTTAGAAAATTTCCCTTATGATTTATTAATTAATATTTACGCTGTTAACACTAATATTCTTAACGCTGTTGGTGCTTATGAAGAATCAATCAAATGCGGAAATGCTTTATTAGAGTATTTAAATAAGTTACCAAGAGAAAAACTAAAAAGATATCAAATGGATTATGTCTTGTTCTTAAATACCATGTGTAATACACATGTATTAATAAAAGATTATGATGAAGTTGAGAAATTAGCGTGCTATATCTTTGATTTCATTGATAATCCAACGAGTGATTTAGAATATGATATCCTTAGCCAAGCTCACTTATCACTTGGCCTTGCTTTAGAAGGATTAGGCGATTATGTCGAAGCTATCAATAACTATGATAAAGCTTATGAACTCACTTTAAAAATGAGTGATACTAGTTCTAAATATCAACGTCTAGCAAAATATGCTTTAGAATCTGGACGATTAAATTATGAGACTGGTAATCTTGAAGTAGCTAAAGTAGTTTTAATAAATGGACTAGAACATTGTTACTACCACGATTTTATAGGTTGCAATCAAATGTTAGCGAACTTAACAAATAAGTTTTTCAAAGTATGCTTTGAATTAAAAGACTTTAATAGCGCACTTGGAGTAACAAAAAATTATCTTGAAGATAAAGAAGCAGGTAATTATGATGATGAACCTACTTCTGATATTTATTCTGCTATATTTGCTAGTTATATTGCTACCGTTTATGAAGCAATGAACGATCCTAAACAAGAGGAAGAATATTTATTAAAATCTTTAGATTATTTAATGAATGACACTAACGAAGATTATAAAGAAACACATGATGAAATTTATTTAGATGTTAATAATAGATTAGAGAAATTTAGAGGTTCAAAGAATTAATTATGCATTATCACTTTTACGCCACATTAAAAAAAGAAGAAAATAGCACTTATTATAATGTTAAAATTCCGAATATCATTGGCGCTGTAACTTGTGGAGATGGTTATGAAAACGCAATGATTATGGCTTATGATTTATTAAAATATGCTTTAGAAGAAAATATTTCTAATGCTCAATATGTCACTCCTTTTACTTATGAAGAAATTCTAAAATATTA
>CALBGF010000130.1 GCA_937893635.1 uncultured Mollicutes bacterium
TTCTTTGATTTTTTGAGATATCTCATTAAATTTGGAACTTCCTGTAGCAATAGCTTCAATAATGCTATTGTAAATTGCTGGCTCTCTAAATTCTTGTTTTAAGAGTAATATTGGTTCCTCTTTTAATAAACTAATATCATTAAAAATAGAATTTTTTATGTTTTCTTTTATTGATATTTTATCACTGAAAGTTTGTAAATAATATGGTATACCGCCAAGAATTAAATAAGCGGTGATTTTATCAATATTAGAAAAATTAGGAAAGAATTTTGCGGCTTCTAAATAGTTTAAAGGCTTTAATTCCATGTTTGCTGTACGACGGCCATATAAAGGACTAGAATATCCTAATACTTCATTTACCATAAAACTGACACTACTGCCACACAAAATTAACATAATGTTTTTGTTTTGCCATTTATGATCTATTGTGTGTTGTAAAATACTTTTGATAGTTGGATATTCTTTAGCAACAAATGGAAACTCATCAATAATTATACATACTTTTTTGTCATTGTTTTCTTTTAATTTTATTTCAATACGTTCGTTAAGAATTGCTATAACCTCTGCCCAATCGTTAGCGGATGGCATATACTCCATATTAAAATAATCTTTTATTAAAGTCGTAAACTCTTTTATATTTAAACTTACGCTTTTTTCTTGCGCTAAAAAGTAAAAGCAATTGTGTTTCTTAGCAAAATCTGTAAGCAAAGTGGTTTTTCCTATTCTTCGGCGACCGTATAGTACTAGGAACTCAAATTTATTAGAATTATATAGCGTTTCAATTTCTTGTAATTCATTATTTCTACCAATCATAATATGCACCGCCTTTACTTAATTACGATTATTATAATCTAAATCTAGTAAAAAATCAATCTTATTAAATTTTACTTAATTACGATTATTATAATCTAGATATAGTAAGCTTAAGCGTTTCTAAAGTAAATGCATTGATTATTCCGATATTAATTGATTGCCACTAATTTTATTGCGCTTATTTAATAAAAACATAGTCGCAAAAAAGGTAGAATTCTACCAAAAAAGAGATTTGTGTTTTCTTTATTTAAACTGAGATTTACTTTGCCATAAATTACACTAAAGTTATATAGTTGAATTGAAGTAATGTTAAAACTATCGATAAATGTCCACTTTTTTATAGATGTTAATGACATTAAGCATATTCCTAATGTATACAATGCTTTATGTCCTTTTTCATAGAATTCACTTTATTTTCTTCTTGATTTTTAGGTAACACTTGTGCTAAATTACTAACAGCCGATTCCGCAAGTGAATCACAGGAGCTAGGCATATTGAAACACTATATAGCCGAACAACTCCGTTTTTTTTATATCTTCGTCAGATCTATGGGTGCTATTTTTATTCGCTCCAATCCGACTCGGTTTCAACCGAATTAATTATATTGTTAATTGAATAATAAAAAACATCATTAAAATGCTTTTTAGAATTGAATGATTCACAAAAAATGTAGTAAACTGCAAAAAAAGTGAATGATATGATAAAAAGATATTTAAATGAAATTATTGATAGAAAAAACAATGGATTGGTTAAAATAATAACGGGAATAATAAGATGTGGTAAATCATATATTTTGAATAAATTGTTTTATAATTATTGATTAAAATAATGTAAAAAAAAGAAAATATTATAAGATTTACTTTTGATTTTGATGAAGATTTAGAAAAATTATTATTGTAAAAGAAGATATAATTCCATATAAAACAGATGATGGAATTGATGTGATTGGATTAAAAGTTTTTTTAGATAACGTAAAAATTTTCTAAGATAAAAATCATTTAACATAATTCAAAATAAAAATATAAGGTTAACAAA
>CALBGF010000131.1 GCA_937893635.1 uncultured Mollicutes bacterium
TAATGGATTAAATCTTTATATGTATTGTAATAATAATCCTATTATGTATGTTGATACAAGTGGATTTAGTTTTTGGAGTGTTTTCATAAAGATAGCTGGCATAGTAATGATGGCTGTTGCAATAGCAGTTGCGGTTGTTATTACAGTTGTTGCTATTATTGCTTTAGCCCCTATCATATCACCATTGTTAGCAATTGGTGCTGGTATCTTAATAGGCGCATCTGCTTTTGGGCTTACTATGATTGCGGATGCAAAATTAATGAATATCATTACTTATATTGATACTGAAACATATGTAAATAAAAATTCTAATTTGGATTACTCTGACTATATGGATGAATTTGAAAGTATATATAGCGATGGTAATGCTTCTACATATGGCTGGTCTAGAGAAAAAAAGATGATGTACATTTTATATTTAAAGCAAGAACATTCCGAGGATTTTAATAATTGGACATTAGGAGAAATGTTAAGAGAATACGAATATCATGATAGAGCTTTTTCTGTGCTTAGATATGTTTCTGATCCTAATTCACCTGGATCATTGGCATATAGAACAAATCATGTTGATTTTGAATATAATCAAACATTCAAAACATACATATATAGATTAATCGGAAACTTTTTATTTTGGTAGATTTTATGATGATGTGAGGATATTGATATGAAAAAAAGCACGCAAAATATTTTGGGAGTTATATGTCTTATGATTGTTGCTTTACTTGGGATTGCATCAAGTTATTTTGTAAGTAAAGTAATAACTCATCCATTTAACAAATATAATTGGGACAAAAATCAATTACAACAATTGGATTGCTCTATAAATACTCACTTAAATAGAATAGAAAAAATATTAGATGGTTATGAAATAAATGAGATAAATAAGAGTGTTGGCTCACAATTTTTGTGTGGGCAATCAAGATATGGGCGTGTCGAGTTTACTAATGAAAATGCTGCATACACTTTAATAATTAGATATTGTGTTGATGAAGAAAAAGAAACAAATAATCTTAAATTTAATTCTATTTCTCTAATTGTTAAAAGTGTTAAATACAACAATACTAATTATAAAAAAATATCTAGCAAAAGTTTTGAACCTATAATAAATGTATTTGAGTATTTAAATGACTTTAATTATTTTACAAGCCAAGTAACATATGAAAAGTTATCCGATTCAATTGACTTTGCAAGAAATAATTTTGATTCAAATAATCGTGCATCTATAATTTCTACTAGTTGGGACGAACAAAACTATGTTGGAGCGAGCATAAGCATTTATTCACGTGCTATAAAAGATGACTATAGCGACACAATATTGTTGAATTTTTCAATGTGTAAAAATAAATGTGGCTTAGCAACAAAAAGCGATTCTGATTTAAATATAGATTTCTTTAATGTTGCTACTTTGAATGGTGACAAATATGAAAATTAGTAAACCCAAAAAAAGTACTTTGATAATTTCATCACTAATAATTTTATTATATGTTTTTTCTTTAGTGTTATTAACTTATTACTTCGTTTATAGAATAGAAGGCAAGTATCATTTTAACAAATATCAAACAAAGATTTTAACTGATGAGATAACGCAAAAAATAAGTATGGTAAAAAGCACTTCTAATGCATTTGATGAAACAATTGAATTTATAGAACATTCTAATAAATGTGACTTAGATTTGTTAGGCAAACTAGTATTAAAAAATGAAACAAATCAATATGTATTTCATATCAGTTATTTACTTAATCATAATAAACCAGTATTACATTCATTTGGTGTAGGAATAATAGGTGAAAAATATTCTAGTGTTGATGAATATAAAATATTATCAAAACAAGATTTAAAACCAGTATTTGATATATTAAATATATTTAGTGATGATAATTACTTAGTCAATGAAATAAAATATGAAAAAATAACAAGTAACATTAATTTAGCCATAATTAATTATGACCATAATAAAATATCATCAAGTGTAGTTTCTTATTTTTGAAACGATACAAAAAAAGAAGGAGTAAGTAGTACAACATATTTTATAAATGATCAAATAGAGGGTTGTTATAGTTCGATATTCTTTGATTTTTCAATATGCAAGAATAAATGCGGATTAGATTTTGGAACAGCAAATGATTTAATTGTAGAGTTTTAAAGTAAATTATGCCTAGCCTTGATTTAAATAGATTTAAGGCTAGGCTTTACTCTAAGTAAATTAAAATATCTTGAATAAGTTAGTAGGCTTCACTTATAATAAAGATGGCAAGGCAAGCAGCTACATATATAGACGAAATATACAAGGAGATATAATCGGAATATATGATAGTTTA
>CALBGF010000132.1 GCA_937893635.1 uncultured Mollicutes bacterium
ATTATTTTCAAATGTGTATGTTCCATGAGTCTTATTATAAGTTTCACCATTTGGTAACACAATTTGTGCTTCACTACCATAAGGAATAGTTACACTTAAAATAAATTTGCCGTTTTCAATTTTCCAACTAGACTTAACAATGCCATATGGTGTTTTAGTTTCCGCTTTAGCATAAGTTAATGATCCACCCACAACTGGTTTAATCAAGATTTTCTTATATCCACATTCTAATGGTTCAATACCCGCAACACGGCGATATAAGAAATCACCAACTGCTCCACTAGCATAGTGATTAAAAGAAATCATACCACCTGTTCCATCTTCTCCAATTGGACACTCGCCATTTTCGTTTAAAGCGTCCCATCTTTCCCATATTGTTGTAGCGCCAACTTTAACTTCATAAAGCCAAGATGGACAAATTGTATTTTCTAACATTTTATAAGCCACATCTTTATAGCCATTATCTGCTAAAACGAAGAGAATATATGGAGTACCTGGAAAACCAGTACCAATGCAATAATTATTTTTTTCCACTAATTGCTTTAAGTTATAAGTCGCATTAGGTATGTTTTCTTTTTTAAACATATTAAATTGTAATGGCAATACATATCCTGTTTGGAATTCATTATAAAGTTTTCCTTTTTTATTAGTCAAAATAGATTCATAAGCATCTGCAACTTTATTAGAAAGTTCCAAATAATATTTTTCATCATCTTTTTTATTTAAGATATGCGCTATTTTACTTAATAATAACGATGTATGTCTTAATGATGCAGTTGCAGTCCATTTACTTCTACTTTGCCATTCTTTCATTTTTGGAACATCAGGTGAAATCCAATCCCCAAAATGAAATATACTTGGTGTACTCCAAATATAACGATGTTTGCCAAATCCAACTATATTAGCCCAAAATTTACAGGCATTAACATATTTTTTCATTGACTCATATGCTTTTTCTAGAACATGAACATTACCTGTTTTCTCATATTCTGCCCAAGGAACCATTAAGGCCGCATCGCCCCAAAAATCAATTGCCATTTGCGGCATTGTAACTGGGAATCCATATTGATGAACTGGAATAGTTGTTGGAATACCGCCTGTTTTTAATTGCTGACTTCTTAAGTCTAATAACCACTTATCTAAAAATCTACTAACATCAAAATTGAAAAATGCTGTTTTAGCAAATACCGCAATATCACCAGTCCAGCCCATTCTTTCATCTCTTTGTGGACAATCTGTTGGAATATCTACAAAGTTTGATTTACTAGACCAAATAATATTTTGTTGCAAACGATTAATTAAAGGATTAGAACATTCAAAATTACCTACTTGTTCAACATCAGAATATAAAACAATTCCTTTTACTTCTATTTGATTAATATCAATACCTTCAAGTGAAATATATCTAAATCCCATATATGTTAAAGTTGGAGTGAATTCTTGATTACCTTCTTTACAAATATAAGTTAATGTAGCTTTTGCGCTTCTTAAGAAAGCTACATTTAAATCGCCTTTACTATTTAAAATTTCTGCGTGTTTAACTACTACTTTTTGATTTTTAGTTGCTCCTTTAATTTTCAAAGAGACAACACCAGCAAAATTTTGACCAAAATCAATAATATATTTATTATCTAATTTTTTTATTGTTTGAGGTTTTAATTCTTCATGCGCAATTACATTAGCCCCATAATCTAAAAGTAATTTGGGATTAATTCTTAATTTTTCATAACTTGCTTTATGAAATATAATATTCTTCAATTCTTTAGTAGCATCATAAGTCTCACCATCATAAATATCCGCCATTAATACTGGTGAGTCACTTGATACTTCCCAAGTATCATCTGTAGAAATGATTTCTAATGTACCATCTTCATAAGTAATATGAATATCACATAATAAAGCTTGACGGTCAGCAACATCACGATTTTTTCTTGTAAACACAAATGAGCCTACTGCCCAACCCCCGGCAACAACAAAATGCAAATCATTTTCTTTTTCTAATAAATCACTTACATCATATACTTGATATTGTAATTGATGTTTATATGAAGTGAATCCCGGAGCAAAATAATATTTTCCTACTTTCTTTTCGTTTAATAAAAAGTCATATATACCAATTGCTGTTACATACGCTTTAGCGCTTTTAATCTTTTTGTTGAAGGATAAATGTTTTTTAAATAATAATGGTTTAGGAGATATTTTCTTTTCTTTAAATATATATTCTTTATCTGTAATCCATTTTCCTTTAAAAGGTGTTAATAAATAACCCGTTTCATAAATTAAACTAGTTTGATCTTTATTACCTAATGAATCTTCCACAAATAACTCTACTTTATATTTTGTAAATGGTTTTAATTTTTCACCATTATAAACAATAGAAACTTGTGAAATAGTATCTATACTCCAACCATTCATCTTTAAAGTAGCCTTTTTTAAGGTGGAATTTTTGTCATCGCTTACAAGTGAAAAACTAAATGATGGATGTTCATCATCAGAATAACAATAATCTTTAATATGATTTACTTTAAATTCTTCTATTTTAAACATAAATAGTTCCTTCTTTCTTAAACAAATAAA
>CALBGF010000133.1 GCA_937893635.1 uncultured Mollicutes bacterium
AATGTATGAATAAAGATTTAGAAAAATTAACCAAATTATTAGAAGATACTTTATCGTCCTTAAAAAAAGATGAAAAAGATACAACAATTACTAAATTATTAAATGACGTAATAGATAGTTCTGGTTGGAAAAAAGGTTTTGATTCTATTATTGAAATGAAAAGTAATATTGACCGAGAACTTTTTGTTGGAGATATTGATGATGTAACTGGTGATTCAATTAATAGTTATATTCAACTCTTTAATAAACAAGATGAAGAAGATCATATTCCAGTAGAAGAAAGAAAACCTATTAAATTATATATTGATTCTCGTGGCGGTGATTTATATGCAACAATGACTATGATTGATGCTATTAAATTATCAAAAACTCCAGTATGGACTATTAATATTGGTTGTGCTTATTCTGGCGGTTTCTTTACCTTTATTGTAGGACATAAAAGAATTTCTTATCCTAATGCTTCTTTCCTTTTCCACGAAGGAGCTGCGGCAAATCAAGGTGATGCAGGCAAGTTTAGAAATTTTGCCGATTTTTATAGTCGTCAATTAACAAAATTAAAAGAAATTACTTTGGAACATACTAAGTTTGATGAAGCATGGTATAAAGAACACATTAATGATGATGTTTGGCTTATGGCTGAAGATGCTTTAGAAAATGGCGTATGTGATGAAATTACTGATAAATTAGTATGAATAACGAAATAAGAACTTTAATAAATAAATTAAATGCTTACACTGAATTATATGATAATGGCACTCCTACAATTTCTGATAAAGAATGGGATGATTTATATTTTCAGTTAGAGCAAATGGAAAAAGAGTCTGGAATTATTTATCCAGACTCTCCAACGCAAAAAGTTTTATATAGTGTAGTTAATGAATTACAAAAAGTAGAACATAATCATTTAATGTTATCTTTAGAAAAAACTAAAGATATTGCCGAAGTAGGTAATTTTGTTAAAGGTAAAGAGTTTTTAGCCATGAGCAAAATGGATGGCTTAACTTGTAGTTTATTATATCAAGATGGTAAATTGGTAAGAGCTGAAACAAGAGGTGATGGAATAATTGGAGAAGATATTACCCATAATGCTAAAGTAATTGCTAATATACCAACAGAAATAAACTATAAAGAAGAGTTAGTTATTGATGGCGAAGTTATTTGTGATTTATTAACTTTTAATAATTTATTTGCAGAAACCTATAAAAACGCAAGAAATTTTGCGGCAGGTAGTATTAGATTACTTAATTCAGGTGAGAGTAAAAATAGACACTTATCTTTTGTAGCTTGGGAAGTTATTGAAGGATTTGAAGATATAGATACTGTAAGTGGTAAACTTGATAAGGCAACTGATTTAGGTTTTACTACTGTGCCGAGAATGGTGTCAACAGTTTTTGATGATACTGTTTTTATTACTGGAATTACTGCCGCTTCTAAGTCTCATTTTTACCCTATTGACGGCATTGTTTTTAAGATTAATGATATCTACGCAGGCCGTGTATTAGGAAAAACTGGACATCATTTTAATAATGCTATCGCATTTAAGTTTTATGATGAAACTTATGAAACTCGATTAAAAGATATTGAATGGAGTATGGGGAGGACCGGCATTCTTACTCCAATAGCTGTATTTGATGAAGTAGATATGGACGGCTCTAAAGTAAGTCGCGCAAGTCTTCATAATGTGAGTGTAATGCGTGATATTTTAGGAACGCCTTGGATTGGTCATTTAATTGATGTCTACAAATCAAATATGATCATACCTCAAATCCAAAAGAATGAAGAATTAAATGCCGAAGTGCTCGGTCCTGAAATTCCTTTACCAACTATTTGCCCGGTTTGTGGTGGTGAAGTAAAATTAGAGGAAACTGATAATTCTTTAGTATTAAAATGTATGAACCCTGCTTGTCAAGGTAAATTAATTAATCGTCTCGACCATTTTTCGGGGAAAAAAGGTTTAGATATAAATGGTTTATCTAAAGCTACTTTAGAAAAACTAATTGATTGGGGTTGGCTTAATTCATTAATTGATATTTTTAGTTTAAAAAATTATCGTAATGAATGGATTAAAAAAGCAGGTTTCGGTGTTGCTTCAGTAGATAAAATACTTGCGGCAATTGAAGCAAGTAAAGACACTACTTTAGATAAATTTATCTCTTCTCTTGGTATTCCATTAATTGGTTCTCGTGTTGCTAAAGATATTATGAAACATATTAATAGATATGATGAATTAAGAGATTTAGTTATAAATAATTTTGATTTTGCGCAATGGGATGGTTTTGGTGAAAGTAAATCTGATAATTTATTAAAATTTGATTATACTGAAGCTGATGAAATTTATAAGTTATTAAATATTGCGAAAACTCGGTCAGAGATCGCAGAATCGGCGCTTGCGCAAGATTTAACTGTATGTATTACAGGTAGTTTGAAAGAATATAAGAATAGAACTGAATTACAATCTGCTATTGAATCTATTGGCGGTAAGGTAGTAAGTTCTATTAGTAAAAAAGTTAATTATTTAATTAATAACGATGTTAATTCAACTTCGAGCAAAAATCAGCAAGCTAAAAAGTTGAATATACCAATTATAAGTGAAAAAGATTTTAAAGAAAAATTTCTTGACTTATAAAAAAAATTATTATATAATAGTTATATAATAAAGGAGAAATTATGGATAGAAAAGAAATAAGAGCAATCGCTCGTTAGATAGCGAAAGCAGAAAAGAAAAAAGATTATAGAAAAATTGAAGAGTTAACTTCACAAATAAAATCATTGGAAGATATGATGCGTATAGATAATGAAGTTCAAAAAATTATTTCTTGACTTTCTAAAATTTTTCTGATATAATATATATACAAAATAAAAAATATTTAAAATTTGAAAGGAAACAAAAAATTATGGCAATGTCAAGCAATAGCATTAAGGTTTTAGATTATTTAAAGAAGGTTAATGGAACACAGGTTACAGCTGCTGATGTAGCAGAAGCTCTCGGCCTTGAAAAGAAGAGCGTAGATGGTATTTTTACTTCTGCTATTCAGAGAAAGGGTCTTGGCGTAAGAACGCCGGCTGAAATTGAGCTCGAAGATGGGACTCACCGTCAAGTAAAATTTTTGTCTTTAACGGCAGAAGGTATGAGTTTCTCACCTGAAGATGCTGAATAATTCGTTGGGCAAAACGAGTTAAGTTCTTAATAATAAATTTTATAAAGTATTGAGAGGAGAAGATAACTCTTCTCAATACTTTTTTATTAAGAAAGGAATTTAACTATGTTAAGCATAAAAGAAATTGAAAATATTTTAAATTGTTCTTTGTCTGAAGAAAAAAGACAAGAAATTTTAAAATTAGATGATTATTCGGATTCAATTAAACGAGCGAATTTAATTGGTCAACAATTTAATAGATTATTAGTAATTGGAAAGGGACCTCAATATATTAGTCCAGGCGGGGCTAAACAAGTTCAATGGTGGTGCATTTGTAATTGTTCTAAACACAATATTATTTTAGCTAGAACAAGTAATTTAAAAAGTAAAAATACAAAATCATGTGGTTGTTTAAATTTAGAGAAATCAAGAGAACGTATTATTGAATTAGGACATAAAGCTGCTATTAATATTACTAATCAACGTTTTGGTAAGCTCGTTGCTATTGAAAAAACTGAAAAACGCCATCAAGGTTCAATTGTATGGAAATGTCAATGCGATTGTGGAAATATTTGTGAAGCACCAACTAATGCTTTAAGAGCTGGACGTAAATATTCATGTGGTTGTTTAACAGAATCAAAAGCTTCATTTAATATTAAACAATTTTTAACTCAAAATAATATTGAGTATATTACAGAAAAAACTTTTGAAACTTGTAAATTTCCAGATACAAATAATTCTGCGCGTTTTGATTTTTATCTTCCTAAATATAATTTACTAATTGAATATGATGGAGAACAGCATTTTCAAGAAAGAGATAGAAATTATTTCAAAGATTCTTTAGAAAAACGTCAAAAGCATGATATTTTTAAAACACAATGGTGTCAAAATAATCAAATAAAACTTTTAAGAATTTCTTATAAAGAGCAAGAAAATATTGAAGAAATTTTAAAGAAAGAATTAAAAATATAATGGAACAAATATTGCTAAGCGCATTTAGTGGTTTTATTAGCGGAGTTATATTTTACTTTTTTATTACTCGACCTAAATTAAAAAAAGTTAAAAAATATAACTCTGAAATAGAAGAAAAAAATAAAGAATTAGAACAATAGTCTAAAAATCTATAGATAAAAGTTATTCAAGAAACAGAATAGTATAATTCACTTGTTTCTAAGCAAGAGACTTTAAAAAATTCAATTACGACCCTCGAAGAACAAGCTCAATCCGCAAGTGATATTTTTTATAAAGAAAAAATGAAATTAGCGGAAACTAATTTTGCCAATAATACAGAAAAGCTTGCGCAAGAATACAATGAATTAAAAGAGAATTGTGAAAATGAATATCTTTCTCTTTTGGAAGAAGAAGCAAAGCGTTTTAATGAATTACTTACAACCAATAGAGAAGAATTAAAACAATTGGAAGGACAATTAGCCGCACAAAAGCGTGCTGTTCAAGCTGCTATTGAAGAAGCTAAAAGACAACAAGAAATAGAAGAGCAAGAAGAATTTTATAAAATTAAACTATCAGAACAAGATAAAGAAGAAATTGCGCGATTGCGTACAGTTATCCCTTATCTTCGTTCGGCGGAACCAATTAATAAGGTTATTTGGAGTGTTTATTATATGAAACCTTTAAATGATTTAATTGGTCGATTGATTGGTAAAGAAACTAAATGCGGAATTTATAAAATTACTAATATAAAAAATAAAAAAGTTTATATTGGGCAAAGTGTTAATATCTCAGAACGTTTTAAACAACATGTGAAGCGAGGAGTGGGCGCAGAAGCGCCAACACGCAATAAACTTTATCCAGAAATGAATGAATTCGGTCCGGAGGGGTTCACATTTGAATTTTTGGAAGAGTGCTCGAAAGAACAATTAAATGATAGAGAAAAGTAT
>CALBGF010000134.1 GCA_937893635.1 uncultured Mollicutes bacterium
AAGAAAACATATATTCTTTAAAAGAAGCCAAAAGAAATCTTGCTAAACTTAATGACTTATATCGCAAATATAATTTTGATAGTGATTTACGTCATTCTTATATGCGTTTAGTGGATATTCCTTATTTTTCTTATAGCCATGCCTTTACTAAAGTAAAGAATTATCAATATGAGCCCAAAAGGCGTTATTCTTATTCAAAAATCAAATCTTTCTTCCAATGTCAATTCCAATATTATTTAACAAATGTCTTAAAACTCAATGATTATGAGGTAACTTTTGCTCAAGCACTAGGTACATTATTTCATAATGTTTTACGCCATGTTTATGATAGTAATTTTGATTTTGATAATATGTTTAATACATTAGTAGAACAAAGCGATTACAAATTTGTGAATAGCGAAAAAGTAATACTTGATAAGAAAAAAGAAGAATTAAGAGTTTTGTGTAAAATATTATTAGAGCAATTAAAATTCATGAATTTAAAAGATATTAAACATGAACAGACTTTTTATAAAAATTTAAATGATGAAGTATCAATTTATGGACAAATTGATAAAATAATGATTACAACAGATTCCATTAATGATTATTACGTAATAATTGATTATAAAACAGGTTCAGAAACTTTTATAGAAGATGAAGTAAAATTTGGCTTTTCCATGCAATTACCAACTTATGCTTTACTTTTAGATGATAATGATGTCTTTAAAAATAAAGAATTAATTGGTTTTTATATTCAAAAGATTACTATTGATAGTATTGGTGTACCTTTAGATAATGTAGAAAGTTTTTATCAAAATCATTATAAACTTATGGGAGAAACCACTAATGCAATTGATAAAATAAAAACATTTGATGCTTCATATGCTTCTTCAAACTATATTAAATCTTATGGATTAAAAAAAGATGGAGTATCTTTCACGCAACATGCCAAAACATTTAGCAAAGAAGACTTCGCTAATGTTATTTCGTTAACAAAAGATAATTTTATTTATGCTGATGAAAAAATAAAACAAGGAGATTTTATAATTAATCCAAAAATTATAAATAATTCACAAGATTCTGTTTGCAAGTTTTGCCCATTTAAAGATATATGTGGTGTTGAAAAAGAAGATTATATTTATATTAATACGAAAGGAGAAGATGACTAATGGCGTGGACTAGGGATCAAGAATACGCAATTACCACTCGAGGGAAAAATACCATTGTTTCTGCTGGAGCGGGCTCTGGTAAAACTGCAGTATTAACCGAAAGAATGTTTCGTATTATTAAAAATAAAGAAGCTAATGTTGATGAATTATTAGTACTAACTTTTACTAATGCCGCGGCGCATGAAATGAAAGATCGAATTGTTGCGGCACTTCGTAAAGATAATCTTTTCTCTTTAGCGGATCAAATAGAAGGAAGTAATGTAACAACATTTGATGCTTATGCATTGTCTTTAGTAAAAAAATATAGTTATTTCTTTTCTTTGCCTAAAGATATCTCAATTATTGATGAAAATATAATTAAAATTAAACAATATGAATATTTAGATAAAATATTTAATCGAAAATATGAAGAAAATGATTTGAATTTTATTAGACTTATAAAAGATTTTGTTGTTAAAAATGATCAACCAATTAAGGATTATATAATCTCAATCCTTGATTTGAGTGATTTAAAAGTTGATAAAGAAGCGTTTTTAAAAAATAAATGCCAAGAAGTATTTGATGATGAATATATAGAAATGTTATTAAATAAAGTACGAAGTATTGCTAATAATACTTTTGAAGAATGTTTAAGTGCATGTAATGGATTTGAAAATAGTGATGTAAGTGATGCGATAAATGAAAAGTTAAAAGAAATAATGTTATCTTCAACTTATGATGATTTCTTTTGGAAATTGAGTAATTTAAAACTCCCAGTATTTCGCGGGTTAAGTGAAGAAGATAAAGCACTCAAATCTTTAATCATGGATGACATAATTAAGCCAATAAAAACAAAAATAGTTAAAATGGGTGATTCTAAAACTATTAAAGAATTTCTAACTAATGAAGAATATCAAAATGCTTATAATGTATTATTTGATATTGCCGTTGAGTTAGATGAAATGCTTAGCAAATTTAAATTTGAAAAGTGCTCTTTTACCTTCGCCGATATTGCTAAAATGGCTTTGGAGTTAGTTAAGGATAAAGAAATTAATGCCGAACTTAAATCTCATATCAAATTTATTATGGTTGATGAATATCAAGATACCTCAGATATTCAAGAAAGTTTAATTCAAGCATTAGGTAATAATAATGTTTTCATGGTTGGAGATACTAAACAATCTATTTATTCTTTTAGAAACGCTAATTGTGATATTTTTCAAGGAAAGTATGAAAGTTATAAAAATAATGATGGCGGAGAAAAAATTGATTTAAGTTACAATTTTAGAAGTAGACATGAAGTTATTGATGATTTAAATATAATGTTTTCTAAAATAATGTCCAAAAAATATGGTGCGGTAGACTATAAAATAGATCATATTGCTATATCTGGAAATAAAGATTACGATACTTTAGGCTCTAATTCTCAAAATAATAACATTGAAAAGATAATCTATAATAGCGATGAATTAAAAGATAAATCAGAAGAAATAGAAGCTAAACTAGTCGCCGAAGATATTATTTCTAAAATTAATAATGGTTATTTAGTCTATGATAAAAATGATAAAAAACTTCGCCCGTGTAAATTTAGTGATTTTGCTATATTAACGGATAAAAGAAAATGTTTTGATGCATATAAAAAGATATTTGATAACTACCAAATACCATTAAAATCATATAAAGATGGGTCAATAATGTCATCGAAAATTGGTAACTTATTTGTTAATGCTTTAACAGTAATTTCTTCAAT
>CALBGF010000135.1 GCA_937893635.1 uncultured Mollicutes bacterium
TTTTATTTCCAGATTCATAAAATTTCATAGTTAGCCACCTCTAACCGGTATTATAGCACTTTTTAATAATTTACAACAAAATAAATGTTTTTTTAATTGTAAAGGTTTAGTAATTTTCTTGCTTTTTATTTTTATTATATTCATAATAAAAGCGATGAATTTTGGAGGAACTTGAATGAAAAGAAGATCACTACTTAGTGCTTTAGCGTTAGTAATAGGATTAACAATATGTAATTCTAATAATGCTAATAAAGTTAATAATGCAATTAACGAAGGAACTAAAGTTATTAATAATGAAGAAAAAGAAGCAAATAATCGACAGGCTAGTGAAGAGATAATCACTATGAAAGATATTTATGATTATTTATTAACAAAACCAGCTCATTATCCATTATCAGATGAGTTTATTGAAAAATATCAACAAACTAGTGGCGGATATTTAGATTACGCTAAAGAAGTTGGTAAAATTGTTGATAAAGAAAGACATGAGCCAGATCAAAAATGGCATTTTATTGATTCTTGGTTGCTCAGAAGTATTGAAGATAGTTCTTTAACTTGGGATGAAAGTGCAGAAAACCGTGTTTATAAGAAATTATTATGCCCTGAATTATTACTTTGGATTTATGAGGCTTGTGAAGTTAGTCCTAGTAAAGTACGTCAAGCAATGACTATGGCAGAACAAGGAAAATCTGCTAAACAAGCAGTCACAACAATAGCAAAAAATATGCGTGCTTGTGTGTCTTGGGATGATTTAAGACTGGCAATTGAAAATTATAAAAATACTCATCAAGAATAAAAAGGATTTTTAATATATGAAATTAAGTAAAATTATTTATACCTTATCAATTATATCTTTATTAATGGTTGGATGTGATAAAAACAATTCTACATCATCTAATCCGTCAACATCGAATTCTCCAGTTTCTAGTTCAAATAGTACAATTAGTAATTCTACATCTAATAATCCTTCAAGTATATCTAATAGTGTTTCTTCATCTATTAGCACAGTACCTTCAACAAGTACGACACCATCATCTAGTTCATCTACTTCAGTAACTAGCAAATATAAAGTTACTATCAATAAGAGTGATGATTTTGTAGTTAGTGGACTTAACGATACTTATGAAGTAGGTGAAGAAGTTAGTTTTAGCGTTAATGTTACAAATGAAAATAAAGCAATAAAAGAAGTAAAGGCTAATAATGATATCTTAACTCTTAACAACGATACTTATAGTTTCGTTATGCCAAGTATGGATGTAGCAATTAATGTTTTATTAATTGATAAAGATTTAACATCTTTACAAACTTCATATGAAGTGAAATATGAAATGACAGGTAAAACTGCTAAAAAGCTTGATAATGCTAATGATATTTTTAAGATGTTTAATTTAACACATGAATCTGGAATTATTACCGCAATTAGTGATTTTGAATTAGTTTATGGCGGCGGCAATGGTGGTAGCGGTGATAATAAGTGGCTAGCGGGTGATATGCTTAAACTTGGCACTACATCCGCGAATGGTAGTGTTACTTTTTCTTTAAGCAAAAGTGTAACACAAGTTAAAGTATCTGGTTATGCATATTTAGCGAGTGGTAAACTTCGTATTGGTGATAGTGCATCTTTAGACTGGAATGGCACAGAAACTGATAATAAAACCATTGCGACAACTTGTGCTGGTTTAGAAGAAACTAGTAAAGAAATTGTAGAAAACAAAAATATCAAGCAAATTAGTTTTGATGTTCCTTCAACAAAAAGTTTGAAAATTGCTACTACAAATAAAAAGCCATTATTTATTACTGGTATTGAATTTGTGGCAGATCCAAATGAAGAACCAGATGTACCTAAAAAAGAATTTAATGTTACTTGGCTAGATGAAAATGGTGACGTATTAAATAGTGAAAAAGTTAAAGAAGGAGAAGTCCCAACTTATAAAGGGAATAAACCTACTAAAGAAGGGACAGATTCCACAATTTATATTTTTTCTGGATGGATGCCTAAGCCTGCTCCACTAACTGAAGACACAACTTATAAAGCAACATATGTTTCCTATGATAAAGATAAAGTTTATCCAAGTAATGAACCAATTTTATCAAGCGATAGTAAAATAGTTGAATACGGATACTATCCTCAAACACATATAAATGATCAAAATATAATTTCTGTTCTTAATGATTTAGCGCCAATCAATGCAAATAATTGGTGTTTATATGATAATGAATATTATGTAAAAGAAGTGGCTAATGTCTATAATAATGAAAAATATACATTTGATGATGGCACTAGCATTATTAATGGTAATGAGTATTGGTTTAAAGTTGAACCAATTCAATGGAACATTATTAATAATAGTGATGGAAGTTATTACTTATTATCATCATACTTATTAGATGCTCATAGATTTTATGAAAATTATGAAAATAGAACAATAGAAAATAATATTGTTTTACCAAATAATTATAAGTATAGCGATATTAGAAATTGGCTTAATGAAGAATTCTATGCTACAGCTTTTACTGGTAATAATGAGTTTATTAAAGAAACCAGTATCGTAAACGATAAGTTAGACAAAGTATTTTTACCAACAAAAGATGATTATATAAATGCTAATTATGGCTTTGACAGTGATATTAATGAATCATCTATAACACGTACTTCAAAAACAACAGATTACGCACGTGTAAGAGGTGCTTGGTATAACACTACTTCAAATTTAAAATATAATGGATCATACTGGACAAGTTCATCTACGGATGAATATAGTTATTGTGCCTGGAATGTTAATTCTAGTGGCTATTTATCTAAATATGCTGTTGATGGAAGCAGTCATTCAATCCGTCCGGCAATTCAAATAACATTAAAAAATAAATAAACAAAATATAAAGAAACCTATATAATTTGATTAAATCTAATGGAGGAAAAACAAATGAATAAAAAAATAGTTTTAAAATTAGTGCTAGGAATTGCATGCTTTAGCTTAATGTCTTGTAATGAAGAGCATATTAGCATTGGTGGAGGTAATAATCATGATTCCAAAGCGTGGTTTACTGAAAAAGAGTTAAGTGATAAATATTTAAGTAATTTACCTCAACCATCAGGATGTACCGGTGATATTAATTCATCTACTAGTTGGTTTAATGGAGGATATTCTTTTTCACAAGCTTGTGAATCTGAAGACATTTTAAATAGCAATGCTGCTACATATTTAAATTATTTTCAAACGAATTTTGCTGGCAAATTTGGGGTTGCCACGCCATTTGCTTATGGAAAAGATGTAACTTATTATAACATTGTTAACAAAACTGTTATCGCGGATTATCATGATACAAATCCATCGCCACTTTATAAATTCTATTATGTTTCGGATACAACAATAGATGATGATGGATATTTGTTAGATGGTTCAGTGTTTACATTCGAAATCCGTTATGAATTTTCAACTTCTGTTAATAATTACCAACT
The DNA here is from genome assembly GCA_937893635.1 of uncultured Mollicutes bacterium. Next base: position 3,461 of record CALBGF010000135.1, read on the forward strand.
TAAGTTATTTATTGAAAAAGCCAATACTAATCATAATGGTGGTTTTACTTATAAATATAAATTGAAATAGAAATTATTATTTGAAAATATTAAAATAAATTTTACTATTATATATTGCTTGAATAAGATAAATACATTTTGCAAACTAAAATTTAATTGTTAAAAATTTAAGAACAATAAAATATTATATTTAGTAAAAAAAGACTTAACATTTGATTATGCTAAGTCTTTTTAACTTAAAATGGTTATTCAACAACTTTCCAATTGTTTGTCCAAACACTACGCTCTAAATTGATACGTTTACCGCAACTAGGACAAATAATGAAACCTCTATTTTCATCACCAAATGGGTATGGTTGGTGTTGAATATCAGTTTCTGTAATAGATAATTGTGCTCTACATGCTGGACATGTAACTTTGGTTTCTTTACCTTGCTTTAAAATTTTCATATTTTCCACACTTAGCTCCTTTTTGTCTTACAAAATTATCTTATAGCTAATTAATTAACTATTCAAGAGAAAATGTTTTTTTATGATTTATACTTAATAGTTAGTAAAAGTAATGAATGTTTATGAAAATAAGTAATTGTTGAAGTATTCTGAATAATGAATAATAATTCTTGCTTTTTAACTTTAGTTAAAATAGAATTAAATAAAGGAAATTAGTAAATGAAAATTAATCAGTCAGAGTTAAATAAATCAATATCAGAAGATAATAATTTCAGTGAGTATAAATCCTTCAAAGCTGAAATTTATTTTCCTATTGAAAGACATGATTTTGCTAAAGAATTTAAAGTTGATGAATCTTTTGAAAGCAAAGTAAATTCTGAAAATAACCAAGATTCTTCACACAACACCATAAAAAAAGATTCTAAAGAAACTATCAAACAAATTGAAAAGATTTCTAATGCTGCACAAAATATTGGTAAATCGATTGTTACAAAATCTTCAGTTGTTTTAACTTCCGCAGTAGCGGTTGTCTCTGCTTCCTTAGTAGGAGTAATTCCTATGATAAATATTTTTAATACTGAAGTACAAATACTTGAAAATTCAATTATAAATAATGCATTAATAAATCAAATAGTAGTTGAAGGCAAAATTATTAATATTAATCCTAATTATCGCTATTTTGCTTTAATTGATCAATATATAGGTGAAGAATTAATTGATATCGATGGGATTAATGATTTGGAAATAAAAGATAATAATTTTGTACTTAATTCTTTTGTGTATTACGGAATTACATCTTATCAATATGATATTTTCTACATGAAGAGTGAAGAAGAAAATATTCTCCTTTATTCATCAAATAAAATAGATTTTAATTTAGATCAATCCTATAGTGCTACATATGAGAAAGTTAGTCCTAAAGATGCAAAATATACTTTTAATGATGATGGGACTGTTAATGTGCATATTGATACTAATTTTACTAGTGAATTTCCATATGCATATCAATATGGACTTAATGTGTTAGATAAAGAGGGAAATGTTATTGATGAATATATTGGCAATGATAAAAGCATTGATTTAATTATTCCAAGTATTGGTCAAATTTATTTTCAATATATTGATATTGGCAAATTCGCGGATGATTATCATAAATATAATAACTATATGGTTACTGATTATAGTGTAATTGAAATTCCTTCAATAACACTTAGTGACGAATTTGATTTTGATGGAGAGTATTTTGTACTATTTTTAAATGTCGAAACAATTTATGATGTCGATTCTTTGAGTGTTGATTTGGAATTAAATAGTCAAAATCAAGAGCAAATAAAACATCTTGATGATGTTACTGAAAAAGTACCGATAGTTCTTGATGAATTTAATGGCGAAATTGGAGAATTACTAGTTAAAGGCACATTTAATTTTAAAGATGATATGATTGATAAATATCCGCATTCTATCAAAATAACACCAAAAACATTCAATTTAAATTACAAATTTGATGTAACAAATGTTATAGTTGAAAGTTATGAAAGTAAAGATCAATTGCCAGTAACATTTAATTTTGATTATTTATTGCCTTCTTCATATAAAATTAACATTAAAGATGAAATGGATTTAATTAATGAAACAATCGAATTAACTAATGATTATTATTTAAATAAGGTTAATTCAGGTGATGGTGCAAATTTAACTATTTCAATAGTAGATGATGCTGGAGTTGCTTGGAAAGAACCATTTTCATATAGAATCCTAAATGCTTATGAAATCAATGACTTAAATGAAGAACCGCTTACTTATGTCAGCATAAATCCTGGAGATAGCATAGTTACATATAATGATGATGGAACAATTAATATATATAGAAATCTAGACTTTGTAACAAATTCTTCCAATATTTATTATGATGCATTTATCTATAGTGAAGAAAATGTAGATAGTGAAACAGGACAAAAAACTTATCGTAATGGTTATCATAATATTTCAAATTATAAATATTCAATACTTGAAGATTTACCAGAGGATAATTATTATTTTTACTATTATAACCTTTTACTTAATAATGGTATTTATTATTACACAAATATGGAAATGCCTTCTGGAGGTGTTAGCACCAATATTGCTAACAATTTTGTTTGTTCTGCAACTTATGATAACGAAACTAATCAAACGCTTATTAATATTACTAACGACAACTACCTATCAGTAAATGGCAATTGCATAATTGATGATATTACCTATGATTTGCTAGTTGTAGATAGTAATTTATCGTTAAGTGTAGAAGGAAATGCTATTGGTAAGAATATCACAATTTTTGCTAATAAATATTTAAATGATTTTGATGAGTTTCAGGCTGATATTCCTATTAAAGGAAATAAATATAAAGCATATAATCTTACAATTACTAATTAATGGAGGAAACAACTATGGAAAAGAAAAAAGTTAAAGTATCAAAGATTATTAGTTATGTATTGGGAGCATTAATTCTAACAGCATTTATTGCTACTATGATTTTAGAATTAGCATTACCAAATACAAGTAAATTTGTTATATGGGCAAAGGAAAATGTCTGGGATATTACAGCTCTACCAGATATATTAAGTACTCATTATAAAGTTTTTATCCACTGTGCTATCTTAATTGTAGTGGTGGTAATTGTTTCTAAAATCATCCGAAAAGTGTTTAAAAACGTTATGCGCAAATCAAATCGCGCTAAAACAGTTATAACTTTATTAGATGGTTTAATTAAATATGGAAGCGCAATTGCATTGATTTTCTTAGTTTTGAATGCATTTGGTGTTAATACTAAAGCTATTTGGGAATCAGTAGGAGTGCTTACGCTTATTATCGGACTTGGTGCTCAATCATTAATTGCTGATATAATTGCTGGTGTTTTCATTATTTTTGAAAATGAATATGAAGTGGGAGAAATAGTGTCTGTTGATGACTTTAGGGGCACAGTAAGTGAAATTGGTATTCGCGCAACGAAGATAATTGATGCAGCGGGAAATATTAAAATTATTAACAATTCCGATATTAAAAATGTTGTTAACTTATCTCGTGAATTATCTCTCGCAGTTGTGGATTGTGAATTTGGATATGATGTTCCTATTGAATTAATAGAGAAATTATTCAAGGAAAATTTAGATAAGTTTAAAGATAAAATTCCTGAAATAATTGAAGGACCATATTACAAAGGTGTTTCTAGTTATGGCGCAAGTAATGTTGCTGTTAAATTAGTGGCAAAATGTAAGGAAGAAGATCGTTATCAAGTCCAAAGAGACTTACTTCGAGAATATCGCCAATTATTCTTAAGTAATGGTATAGATTTAAGTTATGATCAAGTCATTATTAATCAACCAAGTAATAAAGAATTTAAAGTTAATAAAAGCATTATAAATAAAGCTAATAAATTTGTTGAAGAACAAAAAAATTTATCTGAAGGTTTGGAAGAACAAGAAAAAGAATAAATTTAAAAACGATGGTGACGAGCCATCGTTTTCGTTTGCTTATTTATTCTTGTTATTTTTATATTCGACAAGGACTTCTTTTAATGTACCAGTTTTACAATTGCTTGTTTTAGCTTTGTCGCATGTTGCTTTAAATTCTTCGACTGTACATGTTAAGGCATTAGTTTTTGTTTCTTCTTTTGATGTATCAAGATTTAAGTTAACAGTATATACACCCCAAGAAGAAGTCCACCAACCAGTAACAGTAGTTTTATAATTCCATACTGTCCAGTTGTAGTTATATTTATCGTACCATTCATTTAAAGCAAAATTCCAAGCATTACGATCTTCAAAATAAGTAAACTCACCAATTAATACGGGAACATTATAATCTTTACCAATATTACGCATCATATGATACATTTTAAACATATCCATCGTAACAATATTATTTTGCCAGTTATAATGATGATATTCATACATTACATTTTCCCAGCCATATTTTTTAGGATTTGGTAAAGTAGAGAAATCCCAACATCCTTCCATAGTTATAACGTGGTTATCATTATTTTTACGAATTACTTGATAAACTTTATCAAAATAATCCCAGCATACTTTAGTAGTAGAACCTAGTTTTTTGCTTGTTTGTGGTTCGTTTAGTATGTCATAACTTGCAATAGTAGACGCAAGGTCACTTCTAGTAGTGGAATAATAACTAGATACATAATCCCATAAATCTAAAACCGCATTTTCATAAGTTTCATTACCCCAAAATCCAGGTTTATCCGCGATAAGTCCACTATGCTCATAACCATTTTGTGAACCAGGAGCGCCGTGCAAATCTAAGATACAATATAAATCATTTTCTTTGCAGTTTTCTAAAAACCAATTTAAATAACTAAATGCAACGCTTTCTTCTTTTCTAGTAAAATCATCATTTAAGATGTTGCGCCAATAAAAAGGTAAACGAATAGTATTAAGACCTAAATCATTTTTAATAATTTTAAAATCTTCTTCATCAAAGAAAGACTTATAATAATATTCTTTTAATTCTTCTTGATGATCTTTAAGATTCTCATTTTTATTTAAAGCATCTAAAAACATTTCCTCAGAAAATTCATCATAAGATAGATTTCCGTCTTTATCTTTAATAAGGTTTCCATCTTTATCTTTTTTTGGCTCTAAATCAAATGGTGACATCCAACCTTCTTGAAGTAAAATATTTCCCGCATTAATGCCATTTAATTTAATAATATTACCATCCTTATCATATAAAGAACGATTTTGTGCAGAAATTAAATTAGTGCCAGTTGGTTCAATTTTTTCTGCTTGAACAGGAATTTTATAATTCCAAGAATAAGCAAATAATCCCAATACTGTTGCACTTGTTGCAATAATTAAAGATCCTAAAGTAATTAAAACAATCCTTGCTATTTTATGTTTCTTTTTCATGTTTTTTTCCTCTTTCAATTTAATAATACTATTTTTTTAAAATATAAGCAAATTTATGCTAGTTATACAAATTATTAACTTAAAAATTCTAAAAAGTCATTAATGATTTTCGAACTATCTTTTTCTTTAAGCCAAATAACCTTACGTGAATATGGATTGATATTTTTAAGTTCAAGGTTTTTAATGTTTTGATTATAATTAATAGCTTCGGTTTTTGGAAGCGGAACAATGGCTATAAGATTTTTGGCTTTGGCAATTTCAATAGCGGCTAAAGAAGTAGTGGTTGTTACGACAATATTTGGCGATAAATTTAATTGATGAAAATGAGCAATGATATTATCTTCATAAGCACGAGGAACAACCAATTTGTAATTTGCTAAATCATTAATAGTAATAACTTGTTTTGCTAATAATAATGATTGAGGTGGTAAGACAACTTTGAATACTTCTGGCTCTAAAATACGGTAATTATATTTATCAAGATTGTTGATATTAGCGTTAATGATAGCAACATCGACTTTACCCTCATTTAAATATTGTTCAGCAAGAACAGTATTACATTCATAAACATTTAATTTAATATTAGGGTAAAGATTAAAAAAGGTATGAAAGATTTTATTTATTAATTCCTTATATATCGAAGGAGGCAAAGCAATATTTAAAGTATCATGCATGCCATTTACAATGTTATTAATATTAACAAATGATTGATTGTATAATTTAATTATTTCTTTGCTTTTAAGATAAAGTTCTTTTCCTGCCGGGGTTAATTTAATGTTCTTTCCTCCACGATACATAAGCTTAGTTTGATATAAATCTTCTAAGTACTTGATTTGGTTAGAAAGAGAAGGTTGAGCAATAAATAATTTTTTACTTGCTAGCGAAATATTCTTTTCATCAACGATAGTAACAAAGTTTTTTAAGTATTCAATATTCATATTTACCTCACTTATAATAAAAATAAATAGTTTTGATTTAAAATATATATAAACATTATAACTTATTTTATTACATTGTCATCTATTTATTTTATAATAACCCCGGATGGATAAAAAGGAGATTGATATTATGTTTAATCTGACCGATATTGGTAGCAATGTCATAGAAGCACTAAGTTCTATGAATCTATGGATTGCTATCGCTAAAAGTGTATTTATCATTTTAGTTGGTTTCATCTTTACTAAAACTAAAACGCTTCCTGAGACAACAGGTAAAACACTTACAAAGATAGTCATGAATATTTGCTTACCATGCTTAGCATTTGGTTCATTTATGACTAGCGTAACAAGAGAAAACTTTATGAGCTGTATTTTCTCGTTTGTTTATGGCTTTATTATTTATATTGCCTTTATTTTCTTAGCTAAAGCTCTATTTATGTGGGTTAAAGATCCAACCAAAAAGAAAGTAATGGAAATTTTGTTTGTATTTGGTTCAACAACTTTCTTTGGTCAACCACTTATTCAAGCTGTATTCCCAGAGTCCTTTAATGATTCAAGTATGTTTAATATTGCATATCGTGTATTCTTGTATTCGTATGCTTATTATGCAATTTGTCAATCTAATGACACTAGCAAAGAAGGAAATGAACAAAAAGAAACTTCTAAACCTAGCGTTAAATCAATTTTAAAGAAAATATTTGTAAACCCAATTATTATTGCGACATTTGTAGGATTCATTTTATGGAGTCTTCAATTAGTAGGAAATGCAAATGACGCAAATAACTGGTGGGTTGTAACAGTTAATGGCGCTAATAACGTACCTGCAACTGGAGCGTTCTGGAATATTAAAGTTTCACTTCCTTGGTTATATCAAACTATTAACACATTAGGAAGTTTATCTTCCCCATTAGTGTGGATTGCTATTGGTTGTACATTAGGTAAAGTCTCATTTAAAGAAGCAGCAAAAGATAGAAACGTTTGGATTTTCACATTCATTAAGATTATTGCTGCACCAGTAATTAACTTTGCTTTATTATTCTTAATTAATTTAATTCCAGGTATTAATGTTACCTTCAATACTTTAGCAGCAACAACTCTTATGTGGGCTGTTCCACCTGCTACTGTGGCTATTACTTATTGTATTGACTCAAATAAAGAAGCAGTTTTTGCTTCAAGTTGTTCATTAATTGGTACTTTGGTTTCCGTTGCGTTTATTCCAGTTTATATTATATTATTAACTGTAATTCAAAGTGCCGCAATATTTGCTTAAGGAGGAGTGTTTATTATGAAAATGAAAATTGCTTGTTTTGGTGTTAGAGATTATGAAATTTCTTATTTTAATGATTTAGCCAAAAAATATGATTATGAAGTAGACTTATTCCCTCAATTTTTAAATACTGAAAACTATAAAGATGCTTTAGAATATGAAGCTGTTATGGTTCGTGGTAATTGTGTAGTAAATTATGAAGCGATGAAAGATTTAGCAAGTCATGGCTTAAAATATTACTTAACTAGAACAGCGGGTTATAACCACGTTGATTTAAATGCTTGTAAAGATTTTAATATTAAGACTGCTTTCGTTCCTGGTTATTCCCCTAATGCAATTAGTGAATTAGCTTTAACCCTTGCAATGAGTTTATTAAGAAATGTAGTTTACACTACTGATTATACACATAAAGGTAATTTTAAGGTTACTAATCAAATGTTCTCACGTGAAGTTCGTGGATGTACAGTTGGTATCTTAGGATGTGGAAGAATTGGTTGTACAACGGCAAAATTATTTAAAGGCTTAGGAGCAAGAGTTGTTGGATATGATATTTATCAATCTGACTATGCAAAAGAAGTAGTGGAATTCTTACCATTAGATGAATTCATTAAGCAAAGTGATATTATTTGTGTACATTTAGCTTATATCAAAGGTAAAAATGATAACTTTATTAATGAAGAATTTATTAAGAATATGAAACATCATTCTATATTAGTAAATGTTGCAAGAGGCGAAGTATTAGACTTAAATGCCGCATTAAAAGCAGTAGAAGAAGGTCACTTAGACGGACTTGCTATTGATGTTATCGAAAATGAAAAAACTTTATTCTTTAAAAACTTCGATGATCCAAAACATATGGATACCGAAGAACATCAAAAACTTATTGATTTATATCCAAAAGTTTTAGTGACACCTCACGTTGGTTCATCTACTGATAAAGCTCTTATTGATATGATTGAAGCATCTCTAAAGAACTTAGATGAATTCTTAAATACTGGAAATTGCAAAAACTCTTTAATTAAATAAATTGTTATGAAACACTAATTATCTATAAATAGTTAGTGCTTTTTTATTGAATTTGTTTTTATATCGGAAATGTCAGAAAAAATAATTCTTTTATGTTTTTATTATAATTATCGCAATTAATTATTAATAATAATTAAAATTAATAACTATAAATTTCTAATTAATTATGCCTATTTTCTCTATGTTTGACAAACAAAATAAAATGTTGTACTATCAAAAAAAATAGTAATGGAGGCTAGTTTTATCCAATGAATGAAAGTGCAATCGATAAATTAGACATCTATAAAGTATTAATACTTGAAGATAATTTAGAAGCCTCTAATACTTTACAAGAATTCTTTAAACAATATGGAAATGAACATAAAATCAAATTTCAAGTTGAAACATATAATACCGCTAAAGGATTTATTGATAATTACACAAAAAGTGATTTAGTACTTATTGATATTGAACTTCCTGATGGTAATGGTTTTAATGTAACTAAGAATTTACGCGAAGTTGATAAAGAAGTTATGATTATTTTTGTAACAAATATGGCACAATATGCTGTTAAAGGTTACGAAGTAGAAGCATTTGATTTTGTGGTAAAACCAGTTAATTATTATCAATTATCGATAAAAATGGATCGCGCTTTAGTTAAATTAGCAAATATTCATCAATCTCGAGAAAAAACAATTTATTTAAAAACAACTAAAGAAATAATTGCTATTAAAGAAGCCGATATTATGTATGTAGAAGTTATTAACCATTCTCTTATTTATCATACAGCAAGAGGAAATTATGAAGTATATGGAACAATGAGTAAAGCTTCAAAAGAACTTTCTAATAACCATTTTGAATTTTGTAATCGTTGTTATTTAGTTAATTTATCTTATGTTCGTAGTGTAAAAGGATATGAATGTCAAGTTGGAAATGATAAAATTGCTATATCTCATCTTAAAAAGAAAACTTTTTTAGAAAAATTAAGTAATTATTTTGTATTTGGAAACTAGGTGCTTTTATGACAAATTTGATTCTTTATAAAATAATTTTCGTATTTGAAATTTATATATGTGAATTAATATTTGGAATAACTTTAAAAAAGCAATCCAAATTTATTTTTCGTTTATTAGGTGGAATTATTTTAAATGTTGGTTTTGCTTTATTACTAGGGCTTTTACCGCAAGATAATGTTTTTGTTTCAACATTGATATTCCCATTAATATTTTCATTTTCTATTTTAGTATTGAAGTTTTGTTTTAAAAACACATGGACTACGGTAACATTTATTGCTTTCGCGGCTTACACCGTTCAACATTTTGGTTATGAATTAACTAGCTTTATTATGTCTTTAATTGTGTGGGATCGACCGCCTTTATATAACATGTATAACAATAGTGAATTTTCTTTTTGGACTTTTGATTTACATACTTTCATTTATTGTTGGATTTATTTCTTTTGTTTTGTTGGCACAAATATTTTATTCTACTACTTATTTGCTAAAAGAATCGAAAGAAGAAAAGATTTTTCTGTTAAAGCCGATGCGATGTTAATATTTGTAGGTGTAGGATTATTTATTGATATTTTATTTAATTCTTTGGTAGTGGCATTTGGTAATAATTTAGATATTGTTACCGGGTTAATCAATAATTTATATAATTGTTTCTGCTGTTTATTACTTTTATATGCCTTATTTACGATGATTGATAGTAGAAGAGTTCGTAAAGAAAATGAAATGTTACAAGCACTTTGGAAACGAGCGGAAGAACAATATAATTTATCGAAAGAAAACATTGAACTTATTAATCTAAAATGTCATGACTTAAAACATCAAATCCACGCAATTGAAACAAATAAAACTATTTCTCCGAATGTGTTATCGGAAATAGAAGATTCAATTGGTTTTTACGATTCATTTGTTAAAACTGAAAATGAGGCACTAAATGTTATTCTTACAGAAAAAAGTATTCGTTGTCATAAAAATAATATTGCTCTATCCGTAATTGCGGATGGCAAGAGTATGAACTTTATGAATGAAGTTGATATATATTCTTTATTTGGCAATGCTTTTGATAACGCTATTGAAGCAGTAATGAAAATTGATAATCCAACAAAAAGAGTTATTTCTTTATCAATTAAGAATGAAGCGGATATGCTATCGATTGTTTTATCTAATAGTTTTACTGGTGAAATTAAATTTGATAATTCTGGTAATCCAGTTACAACTAAAGATAATAATGGCTATCATGGTTTTGGAACAAAAAGTATTATTGCAGTTAGCGAAAAGTATGGCGGCTTAGTCAATTTTAAAGTCGTAGGTAATGTATTTTATTTATATATTCTTTTCCCAATTAACAAAACTGATTAACGTTCACGAAGAAAATAAATACGTGTATGAAAAAAACTTGCTTGAAAGTAGCAATTTATTGTAAAACTTAAATGTAAGCGGTTTATTAACTTTTAATATGCAGCTTGCTTTTTACAAATTGAGATTTCAGTAAGTTTTTTTAGTTTGTAAATAGTTTTTTATAAGAAGGAGGAATTTATGAAAAACAAAAAGGAAAATTGGTTTACCAAAATTTATGGACCAGTAACCAAAGGATGGATTATTAATCGCTCCATTTGTTGCGCGGTCATGGTTGGCTTAATTGTGGCAATTAACATTGGTAACTCTGTTATTAACACTTACGCTAACCAAA
>CALBGF010000136.1 GCA_937893635.1 uncultured Mollicutes bacterium
AAGCATAAGTATCAGCAAAATGGCCTGATGGGCTATTATCACCATATAATAAATATGGAATACCACGTGCACCATGTGTTCCGGTTGCACCTACTACTAAACAAGCATCAATACCTGGTATAGTATTAATAAAATCAAGAACCATTGTGTTACAAGCATTAATTAAAACAATGACGTTTTTATAATTTTGTCCTAAATAAGTGAGCATTTCTTTTTCTGTATCGGTAATTTTAATATAACTTGGAGAAACATCCACAGATTCATGACCAGTTCTAGAAATAACAAATAAAGCTGTGTCAGAATAATTTTTAGCGTTTTCTAATAATTCATCACTATATACTGATTTATTAGATAATTTAGGTTCATTAATATTACGATTACCCCTACCGCTACCTTGACCAAAACCAACATTACGTTCAGGCGCATGGAATTTAGAATAAGCATCAATTATATCTTGATTATAACTAATCCCGTATTCATATAAATCAAAAGCTTTTAACAAATCAACTGTATTATTCCAATCATTATCTTTTGGAGAAACAGTACCTGATCCTCCACCGGCCATGACCCAGTCAGTAACACTCCATCCAAAAATATTTATTTTATTATTTTCTGATTTGCTTAATGGTAATACTCCATTATTTTTGGCTAATACCGCACCTTCCATTACTATTTCTTTTACTAATTCTTCCCCGCTAGCGCTATCGCTAGAATTAGAAGTATTATTAGAAATTGGCGGACATAAAAAACTATTGATTTGTGATTCATAAATACTACATATGATATTTCCCGCAATCACAGCGCCAATAACTAAAGCCATACCTGAAAAATTTAAAATATACTTTAATTGCTTTTTCATAACTAACTATTCATATTTTACAATATGAAAACTCCTTCATATAAAAAATATATTGTAAGGGCTTTAATTTAAATAAATTTTGCATATCTTGATAATTGCTATGCATATTTTGTTACATTTACTTATTCAACTAACATCAATTAATAAAATTTATGTAAAATTATTTTACTTTTTATAATAAATTTGACATATAATAGATGCGTACTTAGATGTACCGT
>CALBGF010000137.1 GCA_937893635.1 uncultured Mollicutes bacterium
ACTTACTGACGCAATTATATGTGGACAAGTATTGAACGCTAACGAGGTTGCGGGTATTAATGATACATTCCCATTAACATTCATCTTTTTACAATTTGCTTTTGGCTCAACCGCCGGATTTAGTGTTATTACCGCTCAGCACGTTGGTTCAAAAGATATTTCAAAAGTAAGAAAATCATTTGTTACTCAAATATATTTAACAATTATCATATCAGTTATTTTGACAATTCTATCAATATGTTTACTTCCTTGGATGTTAAGCATTATAAACATTACTCCAACAAATAAAGAAGTTTATGATGCTGCTTATATTTATTGTTTAATCATATTTATTGGAATCTTTGCTCAAATGGGTTACAACTTCGTATGTGGTATCTTACGTTCTTATGGTGATTCTTTGACTCCTCTTATATTCTTGCTTATATCCACTCTATTAAATGTTGGACTTGATTTGTTGTTCTTAGCGGTATTTAAAATGGGACCTGCTGGCGCTGCTATTGCGACAATTCTTGCACAATTTGTTAGTTTCATTGCTTGCTTTATTTATACTCTTATCAAATATAAAGAATTAAGATTCAAAAAAGAAGATTATAAATTTGATGTAGAAAATATCAATAAGCACTTAAAAGAAGGTATTCCATTAGGTTTACAATTCTCAATATTAGCTATTGGTATTATTGTTATGCAATCATCGGTTGTTAAATTTGACTTAACCGATACTGGCGTTATGGTTGAAGGCACTCCTGCTCAAAATGGATTTGGTGCCGCAAATAAACTAATAAACTTCTTAATGTCCATTTATAATGGATTAGGATCTGCTATATTAGGATTTAACGCTCAAAACTATGGAAAGAAAGATTATAAACGCGTTAAAGAAGGAACAATTCAAACAGTTATAATTATGTTAATCATGTATGCGTTCTGTTTAACCCTTGGATTATTATTAACGATAAATGGTGCTTATCAATACATATTCATGAGTGCTGATAAAATATCTGAAGCATCAATTAAATTTGGTAATATGTTTGTTTATATTGATATTATCTTAAATGTATTTGTTGGTTTCTTAATTGTCACAAGAAGCGCTGTTCAAGGTATCAGTAAATCTAAATATGTCTTAGGCGCGGGATTTGCTGAATTAATCGCAAGAATACTAATTTGTGCTTTCTTACCAGTTATTATTAATCATGGACCAATTAATTCTAGTAGTTCAATGCTTGCTTTTGCCGCTGTATGTATTGGTGATCCAGGTGCTTGGATTATGGCTTGTATCGTTTTATTAATACCAACTATAAAATATATATTTAATCAAAACTATGAGCAAAAAGAAAAAGACTATATTAATAATCCAAAGAGTTTGAAAAAGAAATTCCGCACACAAAACTAAAAAACATCAAAAACAAAGAAACAACAAACATAATAAAGCCGATTACTTTCAAAGTATATGCGGCTTTTTTATTTGGAATAATTATCGAAAGTAATAATATGATAACATTAATGACTATTACAATTTCTGAAATAAGACAAATATAATTGTGGTTAGATAAACACGAATTCATAATAGCAAAGTTGTAACAAACTCTTGCTGGAGCAATCTCGCCTTCTGGAATTGGATAAACGTATTTATATGCCACAAATATAGGTAATAAATAAATAATAGAAACTATTATAGATATAGAAATCATTATTACACTAATGACAAATTCAGTTTTTTGCCTTCTAGCTTCTAAATCAAGTACAATACCAGTTTCTTCATGTGTTGATAATAATTCTTTCGTATCCACATTAAAAAATAATGCTAATTTTTCAAGATTATCTTTAGTCGGCATAACTACACCATTTTCGTACTTATTAATTAATGTACGAGAAACAAATATTTTATTAGCTAGTTCTTCTTGTGTTAAGTTTCTTTCGAGACGCAATTTCTTTAAATTCTCTTGAAATGTCATATTTTCATCACCACTTTCAGTATACTTTTTATTTAAAAATATTCTAGTGAATTAAACATTCACAATGTGAAAAAAGAAAATAGTGGCACTTTTACCACTATTACCATTAGACTTATTTAAGTTTAAATTCCATTAAAACTGGTTGATGATCTGAATATTCAAAATTATTAACAATTGTTTTAGTTTCAATAACTTCAATATTACTAGATACAATAAAGCCATCAACAACGCTTTTATAAAGAACATCTTCATTTCCAATTAAAGGCAAATCACAATCACGACACGTAGGAGCGTTGTCACTAGTGGCCACACTCATATTTGGTCCTAAATCAACTTCATAATCAAAGTTTGCTAGCCAATCTGGTTTTAACTGTGTAAAATTCATCCAACTTGGTTTAGGATTAGACTCATTATATTGATAAGCTGGATTTTCATTAATTAAATCATGATTAAAATCTCCACCAAATATCACATAATTGCCTTTAGAAATTTCTTCTTCAAAAAAGTCTTTCATTACTTGCATTTGTAAAGCACGAATTTTTCCGCCTTCATCATACGCGGACATATGAGAATTGGCTAATACTAATTCTTTGTCATTTACTTTTAGGCGGGAAACACTAAAACAACGATCTAAGTCAAAAAGGCGATCAAATCCTTTAGATACAGGATAAGATTTACGAATTGATTCTTCAATTTTATATTTACTTAAAGTGAGTATTCCTGAATTACTTTTTCCAATCGGATCATTAAAAGGATACATTAAGAATGCTGAATGATAATTAACTGCAAAAACATTGTTATAACTAGTAAATGAATTTGTAATCATTTCACTTTGATTAACATGATGTGAACGCGTGCTGTTTGTGTCAACTTCTTGATAAAATGCAAAATCAACTTCTAACTTGTCAATTTCACTTATTACTCCTTCAGTACTTTCTATTACTGATTCTTTAGATTTAGCAGTACCATGTTTACCACTAACCTTGGTGCCATCAGCCATATAACCTTCATCCATAAAGAAAGAATAGTCAGGACGATAAGCCCCAAATCCAATATTGTATGTAGAAATTTTGTAAGTTTTATCATTATTTAATAAATTTTCATTAGTGTTATTAGGATTTAAAACTTGGTTATCTTCAATGCGATTATATTGAAGTAATACATAACTAACATATCCACCAACCACTAATACCGCTACTCCTAAAATTGAACCAGCAGTAATTAATACTTTTTTTAATATCTTATTCATGATTTTAAAAAAAAGAGGTAACAACCTCTTCTTATAATCCCAATCTTTGAGCACGACGTTGTGCTTTTTCAACATCGTAATCAACTTTTTTAGCAACACTTAACAAAATCATTAAAGCAATAAATACACCAATTACCATAAATATGATTCCCCAACCTAAAAAATCCAAATTGATTTTTAAAGCACTTATTACAGCATTTTCTGCTTTAATAATTGGGTTATCACTATGTAATCCTGGTAAATATACGCCAACAGTGTGAGTAACCATTAATGCCACACCAAATAAGGCGATAATACCACTGATAATATAACCAAC
This sequence comes from uncultured Mollicutes bacterium, assembly GCA_937893635.1. Next base: position 3,515 of record CALBGF010000137.1, read on the forward strand.
TAATTCTTTTGTACTAACTTTTTTCTTTTTCATAATATTCACTCCCTAGAGACTATTGTATTTTAACATTTTAAATACATACTTTCAATAATTAATTATTGATAGCAAAATAAAAAGAGCATTTCTGCTCTTTAGGAATTATTTTGTCATATCTTCGTAAAATAATTCATCTGGATGACTTTTTAGCATTTTTGCCATGCTAATCGCCATCTCGTAATCAAGACTACGACGACCAGTTTCAACCATAGAAATGTAAGCCTTAGAAACATTTAATTGTTTGGCAACCATACCTAAATTGATACCTTGTTGTTTTCTTAATTCACGAAACTTAGTTAATTTAGCTGTTTTCATATATCAATTACCCCTTTGTACTTAAATCATAAAATAGTTTTCACAAAAATGCAAAGGAATAAATTAAACAATTTGATAATTTATAAAAAAACGACAAATTATGTCATAAATTTACGCATAATTTGTCGAATATGTTAATTTTGTTTAGCTTGTTTTTCAAATTCAATGGTTTCTTTAACTAATGGATTAAAAAGTTCAATCCATTTTTTCTCAGCTTCCACTAATGACTTATCTGCGGCAGCGCGAGCGTTAATAAAGTAATTTTCTTGGTCTTGAAGATTTTTCTTACCAAGTTTACCAGTAATCGCATCAATCGCTGTTTTAAAGCAATGTTTAGCTTCATCAAATAATTCATTTTCAACCATTTCATTATTCATAATTGCGGTAGCAAGTTGTAAGTATTGTCCTAAAATATTTGTTATAAAATTAATTTGAGGATTAGCTTGTCCTTTTGATTCATTCATTTCTTTAACATAATCTAAGAAGGTATCACGAACAGCAACTTCAAGTAATACAATAAATAAAGAACGATAGAAAATATCTTCCGCAATTAATAATTGTTCAACTTCCGCATCATATTCTTCATTAAATTGTTTTCTTCCATAATTAATTTGGGAAACAGCAATAGTTTGGAATAATTCTCTTGTTTCAAAAATTGCTTTAAAATAATTTAATTTTTGTGCAACATCAAAAAGCATTTTATCATTTTCAAAACTTATTACACGATCATTAAAAACATCATATAAAAAGTCTTCATATTTTTCTTTAATTTTATCTTTTTGATCAGGATTAGATTTAAAAACAAAATTTTCTAATATACCATTTTCACCAATTGCTTGTTCAAATATTTTTTTCTTTTGATCATATTCTTCTTTTTTCTTATTTCTACCTTCATAAGCAAAATCAAGCATTTCTCTAAGATTTTTCAAATAGAAATAAGTAACCATTTGTGTGTGTTTAAAATTATTCATCATCGTTTGTTCCTCCTAAATAATCTTCAATATCTGCAACCATATCAATATGATATTTTGCAAATTTTTTAACTTTATATGATGCATGTTTCATACAAAAACTATGTTCTTGAAATGTTTGAAACATGGATATATCATTACCCGAATCGCCAACAACATATATGTCATTATGATCTAAATGTAAATAGTCACAATATGTTAATAGGCCATTAGATTTAGAAACATTAGCGGCGGTTATTTCAATAAAATTATCTGTCCAAGAAGCTTCAATTTTATCACTATAATTTTTGCGCAAATACTTTGTTGCTTCACAAGCTTTTTCTTTGCCTTTTTTACCAAGTCCAAAAAACATCATCAATTTATATACTTGACCTTTTTTTATTTCTTCATCAAATACTTCATTACTGATAACATATTTTTCAGCATATACGCCTTGACAAGCATAAACAAGTTTATAAATCCATCTTTTTAAAAATCCCATTTCACCAGCTATGACTAAGCTTTGGTTTTTTGACATCATTAACCATGCATTGATATTAAATTTTTCTTTTAGTTCATCAACAATTTTTCCCACTAAAGGATAAGTAAGCATTGATTCATGGATAACTTTATTATCACTTATAATAAAACTAGAATTACAACCAATTACATCTAATGGACGATCTATTTTTTCGATGACTTTTTGTGCATATGGCAAATTACGTCCCGAACAAATTACCACTTTATTTCCTTCATCTATAAAGCGTCGAATAAATTTTACATTTTTTCTAGGAATCATTCTAACTCGTTTTTTAGGATAGAATAAAGTGCCATCTAAATCGATGGCAAGTACTTTTGCCATAAAAATCACCACAACTATTATACACAAGTTAGAAATTTTATGATAGCATTTTTTAACACAAGTAATCTTTAAAATATGTTTCAATCAGCATTTTTTTAGCCAATTGCAATTGATTTACTCCTAATGAATATTCCACATAATTTTTATTAATAGTAAAAGATTTAAAAAACAAATGACAATTGCTAAAGTTTTTTTTGATTTGCTCATCCACCAATGTAGGAGAAAGCGTGGCGATTTTAATACTATTTTTCGTAAAATTCATTCCAATAATTCTTTTGTTATTTGGCGTAGAACCAATGATTGTACCAACTTTTCCACTTTCATAATTAGAAACAATTATTTTTAAATTGCTCTTAAAAGCAAAATCTAATGCATCTTGTTGAATTATTTTAAAACCAATATTACTTAAAGCGCTTGCTTCTTCATAATTTAAATAACGAATAAATTTAAGATTTTTATATCCTGGAGAAATAAATGGTAAAATACCATCTACATCTTTAAATAAATATACTTTTGAACAATTTAAATACTTAGCAAATACACATGCGGATAAATCACCGCCGCCTCTTTTTAAAGTAACAATGTTTTCATCATCATTCAAAGCAATAAATCCCGGAACAACTAAAACTTTATATAAAGAAAACTTATCAATAATTTTACTATTTTTAAAACTAAAATCATTATTAAAAAACAAACCAATTTCTTTTAATGATAAAGCTTGTGCTTTAATATTATTTTGATTAAGGCTATTAGATATTACAACTGAAGAAATAATTTCTCCACACGCTAAAAGTTCATCTATTTCTTTTTTACTACTCATGGAAGTATCAATCAAATTTAAAAGAGTATCCGTAGCATAAGGAAACCCAACTCTTCCCATAGCGCTAACGACAAGAAGAATTTTCTTGTTTTTAATTTTACTTATTATGTTAATTATTTTTTCTCTTGTTTTGCTTGTGCTCGTAGCGGTTCCGCCAAATTTCATAACTATATAGTCCATAATCATCACCTATTAAATTAAATGCACTATTAAGTCAAAAAATGAAAAAAGCCTCACACTAGTTAAGTGCAAGGCTAGATAAATTAAATGTAAATTATTTTAATTTATTTTCTGCTTGGATAATACCAAGACCGCCATTATCACGACGATATAATACGGAAATCATATCATCATCAACATCTAAATACATAAAGAAGTCATGTCCTAATGCTTCCATTCTAGTAATAGCTTCTTCCATAGACATTGGGCTTAATAAATAAGATTTAGTACGTACAATTTCATCATTCTCAGCTTCTTCTTTTTCAGCTTCAAAATTTTCAAATGCAATAGATTTTCCTAAACCATCTTTATTTCTACGATCTAATCTAGTTTTTAATTTACGCATTTGTCCTTCTAATTTATCAATAGCTAAATCAAATGCAGCATATAAGTCATTGTCAATTACTTCTGCTCTAAAATCCATCATCTTAGTAAAAATAGTAATTTCAACTTTTTGACCAGTTTTATAAGTTCTCACAACAGCACGGCATTCAACATCATCATTAATAACGAAATATTTGTCCATGCGATGGAGTTTTTTTAATAAGGCCTCCTTAATGCCTTCTGTGACTTCAATGTTCTTTCCAATAATTTGGTATTTCATAAATAGTCTCTCCTTTCCAAATATTGTGTAACAATATTCCACACTATTATTTTCGCATTTTCAATAAAAAAAATATAGTATTTTAATTAATAAGTTATTTTGATATAATTTAGATGTAAGTGGTTTCTTTATATAAAAACAATTAATTTTACAACTATATTTTTTAATGCTTAAAATAAAAAGTAGCAACCGCTACTTCTATTCATTTATTAGTTTTTTAATAATGTCTACTTTATCAAGTTTTTCCCAAGGTAAATCTAAATCCGGTCTTCCAAAATGACCATAACTTGCTAAATCTTGATATTTAAATGTAGGCTTAGTTAAACTAAATGCTTTAATAATTCCTGCTGGTGTTAAATCAAACACTTTTTCAATTATCTCAAGCACTTTGTTAACATCTACTTTTAATGTGCCAAAGCCTTCAACATTAATACTTAAAGGTTTTGCTACTCCAATTGCATAACTAAGTTGTACTTCAAGACGATCCGCAACACCCGCTGCAACCAAGTTTTTAGCCACATAACGTGCCATATATGCAGCAGAACGATCAACCTTACTTGGATCCTTACCAGAGAAAGCACCACCACCATGACGAGCGCTACCGCCATAAGTATCAACAATAATCTTTCTTCCCGTTAAGCCAGTATCTCCTTCTGGTCCACCAGTAACAAATCTACCAGTCGGATTAATCAAATACTTGAAATCTTTATTTAATCCAAACGATTCCACAACATGTTGCATAATTTCTTCATAAATAAATTTTTTAAATTCTTTTTCATTAAAATCAGGATCATGTTGAACAGACATTAAAACTGTATCAATACGCACATTATTTAAATCAGTATAGTCCATAGTAACTTGTGCTTTCATATCTGGTCTTGCCCATTTAAAAGCGCCAAGTTTTCTTAAATTAGATGCATAACGAACAAGTTTATGAGCAATTACTAACGCTAATGGCATATAACCTTCTGATTCATTAGTGGCATAGCCAAACATAATGCCTTGATCTCCAGCGCCTTGAACTTCTTGATCAACGCCTTGAGCAATATCTTTTGATTGATGTTTAACTAACACTTCAATCTCACAGCTATCCGCGCCAATTCCTAATTTTTTATCAGTGTAACCGATATTACGCATTACATCACGAGCAATACGTTCATAATCCGGTTTAGCATTTGATGTAATTTCTCCACCAATAATTAATTTTTCTGTTGTGACAAAACATTCACATGCCACACGTGAATTAGGATCATTAGCTAGGCAATAATCTAAAATAGCATCACTAATTTGATCGCATAATTTGTCTGGATGGCCTTCTGATACTGATTCACTTGTAAATAAAATCTTTTCCATAAATACCTCTTACTTTCTAAAAAAGAAAAAGCCTTCCCACAAAGGAAAGCTTTAAACAAACTATCCAATCATCTTATCGCTCAGGGTGGGCCCTGCTAGGGAAAAGCACCTACTTAACATGCTTGTTAGGGTTGCTATCACGTTTGTTCGTTCCCTTTAGACGTGATTCTTGATAAGACGAGCTATTTTCTTTTTCTTGTATATTATCTTGCAAATCATCATTTGAGTCAAGATTTAATTCATCGAATTTTAATAGTCCTGCTTTAGCAAGAAGCAAATCAGTTGCATCTACGCCAGAAACATTTTTTATTACATCAAAATCCATTCCTAATTCAAATAAAGCATTTGCAATATCAATTTGTCCTTTTTCAAGTCTTTGCTTTTTCATAATCATCACCTACTAATAAGTATGTTATGAAATGCAAAATTTATACTTATTTCTTACTTAAAATTTCATCAATCGCTTTGGATAATTGATCTGGGCAAGATGTATTTCTAAAACCGCATCTAATTCCTTGTAAGCGATTTTTAACATCTTCGAGTTTCATTCCCTTAACTAAGGCTCCAACGCCTTTTAAATTACCATTACAGCCTCCAACGACTTCAAAATCTTGGATAATGCCATTTTCGTAATATATTTTCATCTCGCGGGAACAAACTCCTTGGGGACGATAAGTATATACTTCCATAAACTACCTCAAAAACTATTTGATTAATTTACCAAATACTTGTCCTGATAATGCAGCTGCATTGCTTTCATCAGTATCAACATGCATTGCTAAAGCAAATTTGTTTGATACACGAACAACTACATCACCAAATATTAATGAACGATCATTAGAATGTACTTCTACACTAACGACATCTTTATCTTTAACACCAAATTCTTTAGCGTCTTCTTCAGTCATATGGATGTGACGTTTTGCAGCAATTACACCAGTAGATAATTCTACTTCGCCTTTTGGTCCAACTAATTTACATGCACCAGAGTTAGCGATATCGCCTGATTCTCTAATTGGAGCAACAACACCAATAGAGCGAGCGTCAGTAAGAGATAATTCTACTTGGTTAGCATTACGAACTGGTCCTAAAATTGAAGCATTTAATTCTCCTTTTGGTCCAACTACTTTTACTTTTTCATTTGAAGCAAATTGTCCAGGTTGAGATAGCATTTTTTTAACTGTTAATTGATATCCTTCTCCAAATAATACTTCTAAAGTTTCTTGTGTGACATGAACATGTCTTGCACTTGTTTCCACTAAAATTTCTTTCATATTTTTAAAACTCCTTTATAAACTTTAACAACATTGATTATATTCGTTTGTCGATAAATGTCAATGAAACGAAAGCACTTTTTTTTATTATTAATAAAAAACTGTTGCAAAAATTTTTTTAAGTGGTTATCATAAAGTGGCTTTGGAGGTGAAACCATGGAAAACAAAATCACATTAGAAGAATTAGAAAGTCTTATTGATAATAAAAAAGTAAAAGAAATTCGTGAATTATTCGAATCTACTGATATTATTGATATCGCTGAAGTTTGTGACGATATTGAAGATATTTCTAAATTACTTTTTATTTTTAAAACTGTTAAAAGTGAATATACCGCTGAACTATTTACTTATCTTGATGAAAATCAACAACAAAACTTAATCAATTTATTTTCAGACAAACAATTACGTGAATTAATTAATAATTCCTACACTGATGATATTGTTGACTTTCTTGAAGATATGCCTGCTAACTTGGTAAAACGTGTTTTAAGTGCCTCAGATAAAGACGCACGAAATGACATCAATAAGTTATTAAATTATAAAGAAGACACTGCCGGTTCAATTATGACCACTGAATACGTTGAACTTATTAATACGCTTGATGTAAAAGATGCTTTAGCAAGAATCAAAAAGATTGGTAAAGATGCTGAAACAATTTCTACAACTTTTGTAATTGACAATAAACGTAATCTTGTTGGTGTTTTATATCTTGATGATTTAGTTTTAGCAGATGATGATGAAAAAATTGCTGATATCATGAACGAAGATTTTAAATCCGCAAATGTTTATCAAGACCAAGAAGATGTCGCTCAAATATTTAAACGATATGACATTACCGTTTTACCTGTTTTAAATAATGAAAATCGTCTAGTCGGTGTTATTACAGTCGATGATATTATCGATGTAATCGAAGAAGAAACAAACGAAGATATTGCTATTCAAGCTGGTATGCAACCACTAGAAGACGAATATTTAAAAACCGGTGTATTCTCAATGGCTAAAAAACGAGTAACTTGGTTACTATTATTAATGATTTCTGCCACATTCACGAGTATCATTATTTCTAAATTCGAACATGCTTTACAAGCTGTCGCTGTATTATCTGCATTCATTCCTATGTTTATGGATACTGGCGGTAATTCTGGTGGCCAAACTACTTCACTTATTACACGTGGACTTGCTACTAGAGAAGTAACAACTCACGATTATGGAAAAGTCATTTGGAAAGAATTTAGAGTTGCACTTGTTACTGCTACATTAGTTTCTATTTGTAACTTCTTATGGATATTATTTGAATTATCCGTTGGATTAGTAAAAAACACTCCTGTAGATGGTATGCCAAGTGTACCAAATTGGCAAGTTGCCGCATTAGTGGCTACCACATTATTTATTACAATTGTTATTGCTAAATTATTAGGAGCGTCATTACCAATGCTTGCTCAAAAAATAAAATTAGATCCAGCACTTATGTCTGGTCCAATCGTAACAACAATCGTAGATGCTACATCACTTGTCGTATATTTCTTACTTTGCACTTACGTATTCTTCCCTGCATTATTTAGTTAATAAAAGAGCCAAACTCATTTGAGTTAATTCTCATTTGAGTTGGCTCTTTTTTTGTTAGCATAATGGTGAAATTAAATCAATTATTGATATTAAAATACGTTTAATTATATTATCTTTTTTATCTTTTTTTGGCATCATATTCGACTGACTTTGTACATTCAAGAAATCTTCTTTTAAAGGTTTTAAAACGCTTGATTCATAGAATACTGTATTATTTTCAAAGTGTAAATATAAACTACGATAATCTAAATTAACTGAACCAATTGAACATATTTTATCATCCATTAATGCCGCTTTTGCGTGAATAAATCCATCTTTATATACATAGACCTTTACGCCTTTGTTTACTAATTCTTCGGCATATTTTTTAGTTAATAAATATACCAATTTTTTGTCTGGAATACCTGGAATAATAATTTGAACATCAATACCTCTTTGAGCCGCTTGAATAAATGCTTCTTTTAATGGATCATTTAAAATTAAATAAGGAGTATAAAAATAAGCATACTTTGTTGCTTGAGCTAGTAAATCAATCATTAATTTATTACTAATGGCTTCTTCATTACTTGGTGAATCATAATATGAAATAACATGTTCGTTTGTTTCATATTCTTGATAACTACTTTTATATAACGCGTGTTCATCAATTTTATCAGAAGAATAAGCATTCCAAAACAAAACAAACATATGTGTGTAAGATAAAGTGGCTTCACCTTCTAATTTGAAACCAATATCTTTCCAATAGCCAAAACGAACTTTGGTATTAATATATTCATCCGCAATATTAATGCCACCACTATAAACAACACGATTATCAATAATCATCATTTTACGATGATCTCTATTATTAAGTGATAATTTAATAAATTTAATTGGGTTAAATGAAGCAATATGAATGCCATCTCTTTTTAAGAAATAGTTATTATGTAAAGAAAATGTTGAAATACTTCCTATATCATCATAAAGTATCCTAACATCTACGCCTTCTTTTACTTTACGTTTTAATATATCTAGAATTGAATTCCAAAACTTTCCTTTTTCCACAATAAAGTATTCTAAATAAATAAAATGTTTAGCAGTTTCTAATTCTTTTAACATATCTTCATACATACTTTCGCCACTAGGAAAATATTTAGCATTTTTATTCTTTACAATAGGAGCATTAGATAATGAACTAATCATATTCATTGTTTGTAAAGATCGATTATCATTAGGAAGTTGTTTTCCTTCTGGTTTATCAGATAAATACTTATACTTATTTATTTTTTTCAATATCGGCTTAGAAGTACGTCTATTTCCGCTTGAAACATATAACCATGTTCCAAAGAACGGTAATAAAGAAACAACAATAATCCATAAAATTTTATAATTTGATTCTTCTCTTCTATTAATGATATATATAATGACTAAAATAGAGAAAACATAACTAAATGCAATCAAGTAATTGTAATATGTATTCCACCATCTAAAAATTAATAACCACCATAAAATTTGGAGTACCAAAGCAGGAAGTACAAGTAATAATCGTGATAAAAGTCTTAATATCTTTTTCATGTTTTATGCCTCCTCGTAAGATATGTAGTGTAGAAATACTGTTAGAGAGAATAGTATTTCTCA